>NZ_JABUMQ010000028.1:0-55024 GCF_013336645.1 Myxococcus sp. CA039A
CGTCAGGACTCCGGCCCCCACCACGGGCCCCTGGGCGTTCATCCCCGCGTGGAGCTGGCAGTGCAGCCGCGTCGAGCCCTTCCACGCGTCCCCGCCCCGTCGATCATCGACGACCTTCGTCCCCTCCAGGAAGTAGTCGCGCCCTTGATGCGGGAAGCGCAGCCCATACGTCATCACCCTCGAACTGGGAGCGTCCGAGGGGCGGAAGATGTTGAAGCTTCCTCGTCGCACCGGCAGGTCCTCGCCGAACGGCGCGAAGCTCAACCGCGCCACCAGTCGCGCCGAGCACTTCACATCACTGACAAAGGCATCCAGGTCACCGACGCTGATGGTGCAGTGGATGGTCATCGGCTGGGCGCCTGGATGCAGGGCCCCTTGCGTGGGGTCGGTGACGCCCATCGAGAAGAGGCCGGTGAGGGACTCCACGAAGGTGAGGTCGGGTGAGGGCTCCGTGGTCCGGGTCATCTCCGGCGTGAGCGGCAGCCCCTGCTCACCGCATACGTCGAGGTAGCGCCACGTGTCCGAATAGCCCATGTCGATGAGGGCCGCCGCCGTGGCGCGCCCCGCGTAGAGGTCCGGGTCGAGCGCGAGCGGACGCTCGGGCTTGATGAGGTGGACGGCGATGGGACGCTGGTGGCCGGGCACGACCTCCCCTGCGTCGATGCGCTCGTTGAGGTCCTGGATGACGCGAAGCTGCGCGAACAGCGCGCCGTTGGTGCTCATCTCCACCAGGTAGGCGTATTGCTCGTAGAGGCCATCGTCGTAGACGGGCGTGTTGCCCAGGCACCACAGCACCCAGAGTTCGTTCGCGCCCCGGCGGATGGCATCGAGCAGGTGCGTGTCCTGAGTCCACAAGGCATCCGTGTAGAGCGTGCCGTCCCGCTCCACCGGTGGCATGAGGATGGGGGGAGAGATGGCCGCCAGCAGCAGCTCCCGGTCCAGGTCCCGATGCGGAATGGCCACGTCCGTCTTCCGCTCGAAGTCGCAGACATGGAAGGTGCCTTCCACGAGGGAGCTGGCGCGGATGGCTCCAAGGTCGATTCCCAGATGGGGGAAGACTCGACGGAGCACCTTCTCCGGGTCTCCGAGCGGCTCGACATGAAGCACGTCCAGCGTCTTCCTTGGCACCGCATGGGCGAGGAAGTCCTCCACGGACAGCGTCCTCCACCGCGCGCACGCCTCCCCGGGCGACGCTCCGGACAACAGCATCGCCAGATTGAGGGACCCCGCCGACGTCGCATCCGCGAAATGAAAACCCAGGTCCGCGTCCTCCAGCGCTCGAATCGCCCCCGCCTGCCATGCCGCGCGCAGTCCCCCGCCAATCAGGATGAGCGCGCGCTTCCGGGGACCTGGCGTGTCCACGAAGCCCGCGCCAGTGGCCGTCGAGGACGTCTCGCCCCTGTCCTGGGTGGAGAAGCGTGGGTCCTCCTCCGAGGAGGAAGCGACCTGCTCCGCCCGTGCCTCGGCCACGCCGTCGGGTGACGACGATTCGAGAGCGCGTTCCTCGGGCCGCATTCCGTCCTCGCGCCGCCACCTCCAGGGCGCCTTCCGGGTCGACATCTCCCAGGCGCCGCGCTCCGTGAGGAGGAGGTAGCCGAACACGAGCACGCCACCGACCAGACACACGAGCGCGAGGACGAGCAGCATCGACAGCCGCCTTCCCACCAGCACGCTCAGGTACAGCTCCGCGGCCACCGCGATGAGGATGGCGGAGAGGATGGCGAGTGCTCGGCGCCATGCCGGCCCCTGCATGCGCCACTGACGGTCTCGCTTTTCGGGCGACCGGATGGGCGATGGCGAGCGCGGTGGATTGGACGGTTCGACTGGCATGACGCGGGCCCCCTCGTCTCGACTCGACCAGGGGCCTCACGCTCGTGACGGACTGAACGCGAGACCCGCCCCCTCCGGCGGCACGGCGTCAGCCAGGGGAACCTACGGAAAACGTGGGCCGGCGCGGGGAGACGCGCAACCCGCGCATGGGTTGCGATGGCCAGCGATGGGACTTCCGACCGGGCACCGATGCACCCGCGAAGCGCCACCTCGGCCACTCGGGTGATGTGCCCCGGCTCGCGCCTTCGTGAAACACTGTTCGCTTGGAGTGCCCACCCAGGCTCCCGAGGAGAAGCGATGTCACCACAGCCGAGCGCCCCCTGGACGTCCTATGACGGCGGCACGTCCCTGGGCTGGATGGGCACCCAGGGCGGCACCATCGCTCGGGATGAGGACCAGGAGGGCCAGCTGCGCCTCACGTACGAAGTGGACGACTCCCGCTCCTTCCACGCCATCACCTGCTCCGTCACGGGGTGGCTCCTCCACCACCGGTTCTTCGACAACGCCGAGCAGGCCATGGAGGCCTTCGAGGCCATGAAGCCCGCGATGGAAGACCTTCGCGCCCAGCTCCGGGAAGGAGGGCCGGGCTCACCCGAGGAGGCTCGACGTGGAGGGCCCGTGCTCGCGGCGTTCCTCGCGCGCTTCTCCTGAGGCCGTTTCCACCGCGACATTTCCGACGGGGAAGCGTTGAGAAGGACGACTGCCCTGGAGCGCCCCCCATGTCACCCAAGAAGAAGCTGTCGAAGCCAGACGCCGCGCTGCTCTCCGCCGTCAAGAAGTCGAACGCCAAGGCGGTGGCCAGGCACCTGGCGGATGGGGCCGACCCCAACGTGAGCGACGACGAGGGTTATCCCGTGCTCCATACGGCGTGCGCAGAGGGAAACCTCGACGTCGCCCGGCTCCTGCTGGACGCGGGCGCGGATGTGAAGGGGCTGGATTCGGACTCCGCCACGCCCCTCGGCTTCGCCACCGCTCAAACAGGTGACGACGCCGTGGAGCTGGTGAAGCTGCTGATCGCCAGGGGCTCCGACGTCAACCACCAGTGGAAGGACGAGGCCCGCTCCACGGTGCTCACCGACCTGCTCAACCAGGAGACCAACGAGGAGCCCTCCGCGGAGGTCCTGAAGACGCTGCTGCGCGCGGGCGCGAACCCGAATATTACCAACGGTCGTGGCGAGACGCCGCTGATGTTGTCCGTCGACTACAAGGAACAACCCGAGCTGTTCGAGCTGCTGCTGGAGCACGGCGCCCAGGTGAACGCGGTCGACTCCAACGGCAGGTCGGTGCTGATGCAGGCCGTCCGCTACGGGAACGTCCCGGTGGCCGAGCGGCTCATCTCCAAGGGCGTCGACGTCAACGTCAGGACGACGGATAGCGATGGCAACACGGCGCTGACGATGGCGCTCGATCTGGATGAGATCTTCGGAGATCCATCCCTGGTGGTGCTGGGCGCGCTGCTCCGCGCGGGAGCGAAGCCGAACCAGCCCAACGCGCGCGGCTGGTACGCCCTCCATTATGCGGCCAGCCTCGAGGACGTGAAGTTCACCACGCTGCTGCTCGAAGCGGGAGCGGACCCGAAGGCCGCGAACGCGGGGGGCTACTACCCCATCGATACCGCGAACGGCCGGGGGAATACGCGGGTGGAGAAGCGCCTGCTCGCCGCGGGAAGCCCCACGCTGGAGCAGGCGGCTTCGCTTCGCGCGGAGAGCGTCTGGAAGCGCATTGGCGCGTGGGCCGCCAGACGCAACCCGACCTACGCCGAGCAACTCGCGAGTACGCGCCCCTCGACCGAGGCACGCGTCGTTGCCCTGGAGAAGGCGCTTGGGACCCCGCTGCCCCTGGACTTCCGCGCGTTCCTCCTCCGCTTCGGAGGCGGTGCACCGGCGGGAACGCCCGGCCTGTCCGTCTCCGAGTACGAAGTGCTTCCCGTCGACCAGATTCTGAGCACCTGGAAGGGGCTTCGGAAGCTGGTGGAGAAAGGCACCTTCAAGAAGGCCGAGCCCCATGAACTGTCCAAGTCCCAGAAGGACGTGAAGTGGACCTGGTGGCACCCCGGCTGGGTGCCTTTCGCGCAGGACGGTGGGGGCAACCTCAAGTGCGTGGACCTGGACCCCGGCCCGGAAGGAAAGCGTGGACAGGTCATCGGCTGGGAGATTCGCGGCGGCCCCCTGAGCCCCTATGCCCCGTCCATGGACGCATTCTTCGAGCACTACCTGGAGGGACTCGAGACCGGACGCATCGAACTGTACGGCGACGAGGAGCCGGACGAGCCCGAGGCCAGCGCGACCTCTGCTGCTCCCGTGACGGCTCCCGAGCCGCCAAGGGAGGGCACCGCCGCCGAGCGCGTGGAGGCGCTCTCGAACCAACTGGGAGCCTGGTACGAGGAGCACCACGCGCCCTATGCACAGCGCTTCGCCCGCACGAAATCCGCGTCCCAGCAGCAGGTGGACGCGCTGGACAAGAGCGTGGGGGCGGAGCTGCCCGCGGGCCTCCAGGCGTTCCTGCTCCGCTTCGGCGGGGGCGCACCGGACAAGAAGCAGGGCCTGTCCTTCTTCACGTATCAGGTGCTGAGCGTGAAGGAGATCACCGACCTCTGGACACAGTTGGAGACCCACCGTGAGAGCGGAGCGTTCGCGAAGTCCAAGCCCTTGGATCTCACCAAGGGCCAGAAGGAGCTCACCCGGACGTGGTGGAGCGCGGGTTGGATTCCGTTCGCGAAGAACGACCACGGCGAGGCGCTCTGCGTGGACCTCACCCCGGGCCCGGCCGGTCGGCGCGGACAGGTGCTGCGCTGGTCCGAATACGCGGGGCCCCTCGATGAGGCGAAGGCACCCTCGCTGGAGGATTACTTCGCCGACTACCTGAAGCGGCTCCGCGACAAGCGCTGGTACGTCCGCAGCGACAGTGACGACCTGCTCAGCTCCTGACGCCGCGTCCCCTCAGGCGTGCGGAGCGCGCGGCGCCGAGTCCTTGTCAGGAGCCAGCATCTCCCCCGAGAAGCACACCTCGAGCCCGCCATACTCGGACGGGTTCAACGTCAGGGCCCAGCCGTGGACCTGCGCGACGTGGTGGGCGATGTGCAGGCCCAGCCCCTGTCCTTCCGGGGCCCGGGTGCGCGCGACGTTTCCTCGGACGCCTCGCTCGAGGATTCGCGCTCGCTCCTCTTCGGAGATGCCGGGCCCGTCGTCGATGACGCGGAGCACGAAGCGTCCCTCACGGGTGCTCTCCAGCACGACGGCCACGTGCCCCTCCTCGCGGCCGTAGCGCACGCCGTTGCCCACGACGTTGCTGATGGCCTGCTCGATGAGCGTCACGTCGCCGAGCACTCGAACGGGCGTCGCGGGGACACCGCTCTCCAGGGAGATGCGCTGTTGCCGGGCGATGGGCTGATGGCGACCGAGGACTCGAGCAATCACGTCGTTGAGGTCCACGGGCGCGCGCTGGACGTGCGGCGCGCCAGCCTCCAATCGCGTCGCCGCGGTGAGGTTGTGGACCAGCGAGGCCATGTAGTGCGCCTCGCTCATGGCGGAGGACACCTCGGCCGCGTTCACGGGCTCGCCTCGGGAGAGGCGCTGCTGCATCGCGGACAGGTTGCCCTGGAGCACGGTGAGCGGCGTCATCACGTCATGGGTCGTGTTGGCGAGGAAGTCCCGCAGGCCTTGCTCGCGTGCTTCCTGTTGCGCCATCCGCGCCTGGATTTCCGCGCGAGCCTCCTGGAAGGCCCGGGCGAGGTCGGCGATCTCATCATGGCCGCGCACGGACACGGGCTGCTCGTAGCCGCTGCGCGCGGACGCACGCACGTCCTCGGTGAGCATGCGGATGCGGCGCACCACCGGGCCCAGGGCCAGCACCACCGCCGCGACGACAATGGACACAAGCAGGCTCCAGTCCTTGAGCGGTGGGAGGAAGAACGGCGAAGGCCCCGGAGGCTCCACACGACGGGCGAGGACGAAGGCGCACGGACCTTCGTCCCAGGACATGCGCACCAGCAGGTCGAGGACCCGCCGCCCATCCAGCTCCGAGCGCCAGGCGACCGTCGCCCCTTCGAGCGCGTCCTCACGGACCTCCGCTGTCAGCGCGGGCGCCCGAGGGTTCCGGGAAGTGAGCTGAGCGTCATAGGGAAAATAGAGCACCCGAGGAGGGGCCCGCCCTTCCCTTCCAGGCGGTGGTGGCCCATCGAAGGCGTCGCTTCCTCCCGGACGAGGCGGTGGTCCATCGAAGGCGTCGCTTCCTCCTGGACGAGGCGGTGGTCCATCGAAGGCTTCGCTTCCTCCCAGACGAGGCGGTGATCCCTCGAAGGCGTCGCTGCCGCTTGGACGCGGCGGTCGGCCTGGGGGCCTTGTCGGGGGAGGCTCCTCGTCGAGTGGACGTGCCTCGTCGAGCCCCGTGGCTCTCGGCACCGGCTCCCCACGAGACGGGAGTGCCTCATCCCTCCCTGATGCACCCGGCGATTCCCCGCGCGGTGGCAGCGCATCATCGTTCCCAGCCCTCCTCGGAGGCGGTGGTGGTCGTCCGTCGTCAACTCCACCTCGAGGCCCCAGGCCATCCGGCGGCGGACGCCCGGGCGGCGCGGGTCGCTCGAACGGGCGAGGTCGCCACGTCTCGGGCGAGGCCTCGCAGCGAGTGCGCTCCACCTGCATCTGCGCCAGCGTGGAGGCTTCGAGCACTTCCTCCTGCGAGCGTTCCCGGAGCGATTGCTGGAAGTACGCCATCGCCACCACGACAGGCAGCACCGCCGCCATCGCCGTGAGCGCCAGGCGCAAGCGGAGCTTCACGAACCGTCTCCCGCGACCAGTCGATAACCCACGCCCCACACCGTCTCCACACACTGCGCCGGCGCCAGCTTTCGCCGCAGCCGCGAGACGTGCACGTCCAGCGTCCGCTCCGTCCCCTCGCGCTCCGGATCCAACACGTGCTCGACCAGCCACTGCCGCGTCACCGCCTCGCGAGGCCTGCGGGCCAGCGCCGCGAGCACCTCGAACTCCACCCGCGTCAGCTCCACCACCCGCCCTTCCACGCGGACCTCCCGCGCCTGGAAGTCGACGCGCAACAGCCCCAACTCCAGCACCGCGTCCGCCTTCTGGAGCACCGGCCGGCGCAGCCGCGCGCGCACCCGCTCGATGAGCTCCTCCGGCCAGAAGGGCTTCGTCAGGTAGTCATCCGCGCCCAGCTTCAGCGCACGCACCTTGTCCAGCGTGTCGTTGCGCGCGCTCAGGATGAGCACCGGCACCTCCGAGAAGCCCCGGAGCGCCTTGAGCATGTCCAGGCCGTACGTCCCCGGCAGCATCAGGTCCAGCACCACCAGGCCCACGTCGGGAAGCTCCCCGGGCAGCAGCGCGCGGCCTTCCGTCCACCACAGCGGCTCGAAGCCCGCGCCCCTCAACTGCTCGACAATCTGCGCGCCGAGCCGAGCGTCGTCCTCCACCAGCAGGATTCGCTCCCCCATGTCCCGCTCGCCTCCTCCCACCCGGTCACCACGGTGCCGTCATGAATGGATGAATGAACGCCCACGGTATACCGAGGACCTTAAGACTCCCTTAACGGGAGCCGGCCGCGCCTCAGTCCGCCGGGCCGCGCTCGTCCCGGAGCAGGTCCGCGAGCTTCTCCAGCGCCAGCCGCGCCCGGGTCTTCACCGTGCCCAGGGGGTCTCCGGTGCGCTCGGAGATCTCCCGCTGCGACAGGCCCTCGAAGTAGGCCAGCTCCACCACTTCGCGCTGCTCGGGAGGCAGCGTCATCATCGCCCTGCGCACCCGCACGCGGTCCTGGCCCTGGGACGTCGCGTCGTCCGGAGCGGGAGGCGTCGCGCTCATCGGAGGCGGCTCGTGGGCGGAGCCCTCGGCGACTCGGGCGGCGGTGCCCATGGAGCGCAGCCGGTCGATGGCGCGCGTGCGAGCAATGGTCGCCACCCAGGTCTCCAGCCCGCCGCGGTCCGGGTCGAAGTCACGGGCGCGACGCCAGACCTCGAGGAAGGCCTCCTGGAGCACCTCCTCCGCGTCCGCTCGGGAAGGCAACAGCCGCAGCATCACCGCGAAGGCCCGGGCTCCGCAGCGCGCGTAGACCTCCCGCATGGCCACGCCGCTGCCCAGGGCGACCTGCTGGAGCAGGGCCCTGTCGGCGGCGGGGTCGCTCGCCCGCTGAGCGGAGGGTGGAGGAAGCGCCATGTCTTTCCCGGATACCGCAACCCGAGGTGCGGATCCCAGCTTCAAGTATGGGCAGCCGGGCAGTCAGCCCCTTTGAAGCCAACGGGTGGGCGTCCCCAGACCCCGTCCCTAACGTTCACGAGCCAACGCGGCCGACGCGCCAGTCGTCCTTCATCAACGCACCCCGCGACACGCCGCCCAGCTTCACCCCACCTCAGACCTATAAGGGCCGCGAGCCGATATGAAAGATCGAATCGGGAGCGTGTTCATCGAGGGAGTCAAGCCCCAGCTCGACGGCGGCCGCCACGCCGTCAAGCGTGTCGCCGGGGAGAGCCTCACCGTCCGCGCCGACATCTTCAAGGAGGGCCATGACGTCCTCGTCGCCGTCGTCCGCTGGCGACAGGCCTCTCCCCAGGAACAGCAGACCGACTGGCGCGAAGTGCCCATGCGCCCGCTCGGCAACGACGCCTGGGAGGCGGAGTTCCCCCTGGCTCGCAATGGCCGCTACCAGTACACGATTGAAGCCTGGCCGGATCTCTTCCGGACCTGGACGTCGGAGCTGAAGCGCAAGGTCGATGCGGGCCGGGACGTGCGCAGCGAGCTGTTGGAGGGCGCGGCCCTGCTGGAAGGCGCGGCGGCCCGAGCGCGCCCGGTGGACGCGGCCGACGCGCGGGTGCTCACCGAGGCCGCGGTGCGGATGCGTCAGCCCCCGACACCGGACCTGGTGGCCGTGGCGCTGGCGCCGGAGCTGGCCACGGTGGCGTCCACGTATCCCGACCGCGCGCTGGCGCGGCGGCACGAGCCGGAGCTGGAGGTGTTCGCGGACCGGCTCAAGGCGCGCTTCGGGGCCTGGTACGAGTTCTTCCCGCGCTCGGCGAAGCGCGATGGGCGCACGCATGGGACGTTCCAGGATTCAGAGGCCTGGCTGCCGTACATCCAGGGCCTGGGCTTCGACGTCATCTACCTGCCGCCCATCCACCCCATTGGCCGCACCGCGCGCAAGGGGAAGAACAACAGCCTCAAGGCGGGCCCGGAGGACGTAGGCAGTCCGTGGGCCATCGGCGCAGCCGAGGGGGGCCACAAGGCGGTGCACCCGAGCCTGGGCACGCTGGCGGACTTCCGTCACTTCGTGCAGGCCGCGCAGTCGTACGGCATCGAGGTGGCGTTGGACCTCGCGTACCAGTGCTCTCCGGACCACCCTTATGTGAAGGAGCATCCGGAGTGGTTCCAGCGCCGTCCGGACGGCACCATCAAGACGGCGGAGAACCCGCCCAAGCGCTACGAGGACATCGTCAACTTCGACTGGATGGGCCCCGCGCGCGAGTCGCTGTGGACGGAGCTGGAGTCCGTCGTACTGCACTGGGTGCAGCAGGGCGTGCGGACCTTCCGCGTGGACAATCCGCACACCAAGCCCATCCAGTTCTGGGAGTGGCTCATCCGCCGCGTGCAGGAGCGCCACCCCGATGTGCTCTTCCTCTCCGAGGCCTTCACCCGGCCCAAGGTGATGAAGGCCCTGGCCAAGGTGGGCTTCACCCAGTCGTACACGTACTTCACGTGGCGCAACTTCAAGGGCGAGCTCCAGGAGTACCTGGAGGAGATCACCCAGCCGCCCGTATCCGACTACTTCCGCGGCAACCTCTGGCCCAACACGCCGGACATCTTGCCGGAGCTGTTGCAGAACGCGGGGCCCGGTGCGTTCCGGTTGCGCGCGGCGCTTGCCGCGACGCTCTCCTCGGTCTACGGGATGTATTGCGGCTTCGAGCTGTGCGAGGGCCGCCCGCTGCCTGGCAAGGAGGAGTACCTGGACTCGGAGAAGTACCAGCTCGTCGCGTGGGACGCGGACCGGCCGGGCAACATCCGGGACTGGATTGCGCGGCTCAACAACGCGCGCCTGACGCAGCCCGCGCTGCACACCTACGACAGCTTGCGCTTCTTCGAGTCCGACAACGAGCGGGTCCTCTTCTACGGAAAGCGCACCCCGGACGGCACCAGCACCGTGCTGGTCGCGGTGAGTCTGGATCCGTACGCGCCGCAGGAGGCGCTGTTGCGACTTCCGCTGGAATGGCTTGGCGCGAACGCGGACGAGACCTATCAGGTGCACGAGCTGATGACGGATCAGCGCTCCCTGTGGCAAGGCTCGGACGTGCAGGTGCGCCTGACGCCCGAACAGCCCGCGGCCGTCTGGGCCGTCTACCGCTTCCGCCGTACCGAGCACGCGTTCGACTACTACGAGTGACAACCCGAGAGGCGTATGGACCTGGATCCCCTCTGGTACAAGAAGGCCCTCATCTACGAGCTGCACCTCCGAGCATTCCACGACTCCAACGGCGACGGGCATGGCGACATCCCGGGCCTCATCGAGAAGCTCCCGTACCTCCAGGACCTGGGCATCGACTGCCTGTGGATCCTCCCCCACTACCCTTCTCCGCTGCGCGATGACGGCTACGACATCGCGGACTACTACGGCGTCCACCCGGACTACGGCACGCTCGCCGACTTCCAGCGGATGGTGGAGGAGGCGCACAAGCGCGGCATCCGCATCATCACCGAGCTGGTGGTCAACCACACCAGCGACCAGCACCCCTGGTTCCAGGAGGCGCGCAGCGACCCGAAGAGCCCCAAGCGCGACTGGTACGTCTGGAGCGACACGGATGAGAAGTACAAGGGCGCGCGCATCATCTTCACGGACACCGAGCGCTCCAACTGGACGTGGGATCCGGTGGCCAAGCAGTACTTCTGGCACCGCTTCTTCAGCCACCAGCCGGACCTGAACTACGACAATCCTCAGGTGCAGGAAGCGATGCTGGACGCGATGCGCTTCTGGCTCAACATGGGCGTGGACGGCTTCCGCTGCGACGCGGTGCCCTACCTGTTCGAGCGCGAGGGCACCAACTGCGAGAACCTTCCGGAGACGCACGCCTTCCTCAAGCGCCTGCGGAAGACCATCGACGCCGAGTACCCCGGGAAGATGCTGCTCGCGGAGGCCAACCAGTGGCCCGCCGACGTGCGCGTCTATTTCGGCGACGGCGACGAGTTCAACATGGGCTTCCACTTCCCGGTGATGCCGCGCCTGTTCATGGCCATCCGCCGCGAGGACCGCACGCCCATCGTCGAAATCATGCAGCAGACGCCGGACATCCCGGAGTCGTGTCAGTGGGCCCTCTTCCTGCGCAACCACGACGAGCTGACGCTGGAGATGGTGACGGACGAGGACCGGGACTACATGTACCGGGAGTACGCCACGGACCCTCGGATGCGCATCAACCTGGGCATCCGCCGCAGGCTCGCGCCGCTGATGGACAACGGGCGCCGGCGCATCGAGCTGATGCACAGCCTGCTGTTCACCCTGCCCGGCACGCCGGTCCTCTACTACGGCGACGAGATTGGCATGGGGGACAACATCTACCTGGGCGACCGCAACGGCGTGCGCACGCCCATGCAGTGGACGGGAGACCGCAACGCGGGCTTCAGCCGGGCGGACTACGCGCGCCTGTACGCGCCCGTCATCGCGGACCCCGTCTATGGCTACCAGTCCATCAACGTGGAGGCGCAGGAGCGGGTGAAGTCCAGCCTCCTGCACTGGGTGAAGCGGATGATTCGCATCCGCCAGCGCTACCCCGTGTTCTCCCTGGGGACGCTGCGCTTCTTGCCCATGGAGAACCGCAAGGTGATGGCCTTCGTGCGGGAGTGGGAAGGCCAGACGGTGCTGGTGGTGTGCAACCTGTCACGCTTCGCGCAGCCCGCCGTGATGGACCTGCGTGACTGGGAAGGCAAGGTGCCCGTGGAGATGATTGGCGAAACGCCCTTCCCGCGGATCAGCGACCTGCCCTACCAGCTGTCGATGGGCCCCTACATGTTCTTGTGGTTTCGGCTGGACCAGCCGCTGCCGGGAGGAGGAAGCCGCGCATGACGACCTTGGACCTGACGAAGCTGCCGGAGTACCTCAAGAGCCAGCGGTGGTTCGCCGGCAAGGCCTGGCCCATCAAGCAGGTCAGCGTGGTGGACCACGCGAACCTGGACGCCACGCCGTGCAGTCTGTCGCTCGCCGTGGTGGAGGTCGTCTACGAGCTGGGCCAACCCGAGCGCTACCTCCTGCCGGTGAAACCCTCGGCGGAGGGCGTCAAGGACGCGCTGGAGGACGATGGCTGTCTGCGCGCCCTGTTCGACCTCATCCGCGACGGCGCCCAGCTCCCCTCCGCGTCGGGCCGCGTGGTGGGAGAATGGATTGGAGGGCCGGAGGGCCTGCTGGGCCTCCCCTCCCCGCTCTCGGTGCGCCGGCTGATGGTCGAGCAGAGCAACACCTCCATCGTGCTGGGTGAGAAGGTCATCGTGAAGGTCATCCGCAAGCTGGAGGCGGGGGTGAACCCGGAGCACGAGGTCGGGCGCTTCCTCGCCACGCGGACGACGTTCCGGGCCACGCCCGCGCTGCTGGGGGCGCTGCGATTGGAGGGCGCCGCCAGCGCCACGCTCGCGCTGGCACATCGCTTCGTCCCCGACGCGGTGGATGGGTGGAAGTACACGCTGGACCGGCTGCGCCAGGAGCGCCCCCTGGGCGAGCGCTTTCTCAGCGAGATGGAGGAGCTGGGCGGGCGACTGGGAGACCTGCACCAGGCCTTCGGCTCCGCGCCCATGGACGACGCGGCCTTCGCTCCGGAGCCGTTACTTCAGGAGGACCTGCAGCGCTGGAGCGCGTCCATCGTCGGAGAGCTGGGCGTGACGCTGGCCGAGGCCGGCCGGCTGCACCCGGACCTGGAGGGGCGCCGCGAGGGCCTCATCGAATACGCGAGGCGGCTGGCCCACGTGGCGCCCTCCGGACAGAAGATTCGCATCCACGGGGATTTGCACCTGGGTCAGGTGCTGCGGGCCAACGAGCAGTGGCTCATCTTCGACTTCGAGGGGGAGCCGGCGCGCAGCTTCACGTCGCGGCGCGAGAAGTACAGCCCGCTGCGGGACGTGGCGGGGATGCTCCGCTCGTTCGACTACGCGGAGGCCACGGTGGCGCTGGAGGGAGGCGCGCCGCGAGGACGCGTGGGCCCCAGCCGGGAGGCGTTCCTGGAGGGTTATCGCAAGGCAACCCAGGGAGCGACCTTCCTGCCCACGGACACGGCGGCATTCGAGACGATGTTGCGCGCGTTCGAGCTGGAGAAGCTCCTGTACGAAGTGAGGTATGAGATGCAGAACCGGCCTGACTGGGTGCGCATCCCCGTCGAGGCCCTCTTGAGGATGGAGGAGGCCCAGTGAGGAAGCCGGCGGACAAGGCACAGGTCGACGCGGAGCTTCGGCGCGTGGTGGAGCTGCGGCACCCGGAGCCCCACTCCGTGCTGGGCATCCACCCGGACGGTGACGGCGTGGTGATTCGCGCCTTCCGCCCGGACGCCGTGGCCATCCACGTCCTCCCGGAGTTCGGAGGCCGTGTCCCGATGACGCATCGTCAGGACGGCGTCTTCGAGGCTCGCGTCAACGGACGCGACAAGACCTTCGGCTATCTGCTGGAGGTGGAGTACCCCGGCAAGCGCGTCTTCACCCTGCGGGACTCGTACAGCTTCCTTCCCACGCTGGGGGAGATGGACCTGTACTACGCGGGTGAGGGGCGCCACGAGCGGCTCTGGGAGCGCATGGGCGCGCACCTCATCCACCACAATGGCACGCGCGGCGTGTCCTTCGCGGTGTGGGCGCCCACGGCGGCGGGCGTCTCCGTCGTCGGTGACTTCAACAGCTGGGATGGACGGCTGCACTCGATGCGGCGCATGGGCGCGTCGGGCATCTGGGAGCTGTTCGTTCCGGAGGTCGGAGAAGGCGCGCGCTACAAGTTCGAGATTCGCCCCGGCCAGGGTGGGCCGCGCGTGCTGAAGTCGGACCCGTTCGCCTTTCGCGCCGAGGTGCCTCCGGCCACCGCGTCCGTGGTGCATGACCTGGGACGGTACGGGTGGGGAGATGGCGCGTGGTTGGAGTCGCGCACCCAGAAGTCCGACGTCGCGCACCAGCCGTGGAGCGTCTACGAGGTCCACCTGGGCAGCTGGCGCCGGGTGGTGGAGGACGGGGACCGCCCCATGACGTACCGGGAGCTGGCGCCCGCGCTGGCCGAGTACGTCAAGCACATGGGCTTCACGCACGTGGAGCTGCTGCCCATGTCGGAGCATCCCTACGGTGGCTCATGGGGCTACCAGGTCAGTGGCTACTACGCGCCCACCGCGCGCTTCGGCCACCCCGACGACTTCCGCTTCATGGTGGACCACCTGCACCAGGAGGGCATCGGCGTCATCGTCGACTGGGTGCCCGGCCACTTCCCCCGGGACGCGCACGCGTTGGGCGAGTTCGACGGCACGGCGCTGTACGAGCACGCGGATCCGCGCAAGGGCGCGCAGCCGGACTGGGGCACGCTGGTCTTCAACTTCGGCCGCAACGAGGTGCGCAACTTCCTCATCGCCAACGCGCTGTTCTGGATTGAGGAGTACCACATCGATGGTCTGCGCGTGGACGCGGTGGCGTCGATGCTCTACCTCGACTACAGCCGCAAGCAGGGCGAATGGATCCCCAACCGCTGGGGCGGGCGGGAGAACGAAGAGGCCATCCAGTTCCTGCGCGAGCTCAACGACACCGTGCGCCGCAAGCACCCGGGCGTCGTGGTCATCGCCGAGGAGTCCACCGCGTGGCCCAAGGTCTCCTCCCCCGTCAGCGAGGGCGGACTGGGCTTCCACTTCAAGTGGAACATGGGGTGGATGCACGACACGCTGTCGTACTTCTCCAAGGACCCCATCTACCGGCAGTACCACCACAACCAGCTGACGTTCGGCCTGCTGTACGCCTTCAGCGAGCACTTCATGTTGCCGCTGAGCCATGACGAGGTGGTGCACGGCAAGGGCAGCCTGTACGGGCGCATGCCGGGAGACCCGTGGCAGAAGCGCGCCAACCTGCGCTCGCTGTTCGCGTGGATGTGGGCGCACCCGGGCAAGAAGCTGCTCTTCATGGGCGGCGAGTTCGGCCAGCCGGCCGAGTGGAACCACGACAAGAGCCTGGACTGGCACCTGACGCAGGACCCGGGGCACCAGGGCATCCAGCGCCTCGTCGCGAGGCTGAACCGCATCTACAAGGAGCTGCCGGCGCTGTACGACGCGGACAGCGAGCCCGTGGGCTTCCAGTGGCTCCAGCCGGACTCCGCGTCGTCGAACGTGCTGGCCTTCGTCCGCCGCTCGCGACAGCCCGGCCGTCACGTGGTGTGCGTGGCCAACCTGTCCCCCACCGTGCGCGAGAAATACCGCGTCGGCTTCCCTCTCCAGGCCAACTACGTCGAGGTGCTCAACTCCGACGCGGGCGAGTACGGCGGCTCCAACACGGGCAACATGGGGCAGCTCCACACGGAGGCCACGGGCTGGGATGGACAGCCGGCTTCCGCATTGCTCACCCTCCCTCCGCTGTCTGTCTTGTGGTTCACGCCGGGATAAAGACAGACATCCAATTGCAAACAAGACAATCACAGACACGCGCACTGCGTCTGGGATTGACTTCTTGTTTCATGGCGTCGAGCGTGGCGGCCCTGGGAAATCCCTGAACATCCAGGCATGTAGGCACAGCCATTCGACCGAGCCCTCGCTTGGGCGTGAAAGGCCTGAGCAGTGGGGCGAAAACCACTGATCATCAGAGCATGTAGGCACGAGAATTTTCGTGCCGCCGATCACGACGTGATCGGCTGGCTTCGGCTTGCGGAGGAACTTCGGACCCACTGTTCATATGTTCAGGTCCCCGCAAGCTCCCGATTTCACGCCAAGGAGACCTCAACTCCTGATGACTCCTCGACAATCCGGGTGGAGCCAGGGGCTGGAAACCACTGTCCTCGTGTTCATGTAGGCATGGGTCTTGAGATCGGAGCGTGATCTGAGCGGCGAGGCCCGGCGCCCGGTCCCCCTCCAGGCCACCCGAGCCAGGGTAGGCGCCATGACGCGGCCATGCATTGCGGACCCGCTTGGTCGCCCCCAGCGTATGGGACGACACCCCAGCGAGAGGAACGCACGATGGCCCGAAAGAAGATCGCCGAGGGATATGGCGGCACCAGCGAGCAACGCCAGCGACAGCTTCAGGGCGACAGCTTCTCCGAGCGTGCGCCACACACCCCGGCTGAATCCGAGGCCACCCGGAGCACCCCGGACAAGGATGGAACGATGGTCACCGTCCACCCGCTCGAGAACGAGGACGAGGACGACCTCTGGCGCGGAAAACCGTGACCGCGTGGCCTTCACCAGCCCCTGGTGATTGGCGAGCGTCTGGCGAGCTCAAGCGCGCATGAAGAGGAAGTACAGCAGCGCGCTCAGCACCACGGAAACGAGGATGCTGCCCAGACAGCCCAGTCGGTTCGAGAAGAAGAAGAACATGGACGCGGGAAGAACCTAGGCACCGCCGCCCGGAATGGCACGGTGCCCCGCTTCCCCTCGCGTCCGGCCGCCGTCAGGCCCCGCCGCGCTTCAGCCGCTCCACGTAGTCCGCCGGGAGCCCGGCCGCCTGCGCGCCCCGCACCAGGGCCTCCACGAAGCGAGGGCTCACCGGGCCGTCCTGCGCGGCACGCCTCGGGTTGGTGACGAAGGCCGTGGCCTCCACCTCCTGCCCGTCCACGAGCACCTTCACCGCGCGCTCGACGCACATGCCCGTCACGAAGCCTTCCTTGTGCTGGACGATGGGCCAGTCCTGGCCGCGAATCTCGAACAGGCGCCCGAACACCTGGCCTCCCGTCGCATCCGCCAGCCCCGCCACCCGGCCGCCCCACCAGCGCGACGGGAAGTCGTAGACCAGGTCCACGTCCACCGCCTCCGCCAGCCGCCCTTCCGGCAGCTCGAAGAACCCGTACGAGTGCTGCTGCTTCCACTCGTCGAACGCGGCCCGGTCCAGGATGGTCGAATACGCGAAGTACAGCCGCTTCGCGTTCGGGTCCGCGCCCTCGCGAGCCTTCATCACCTGGTCGTAATGCGAATCCATGTGTGTCCCCTCTACCGCTCGTTCCGGCGCGACGCGCCGTCCCGGAACACCGCCAACACCCCGGACACGTCCAGCCGCGACGTCTTGATGAACAACCGCAGCGCCCGCTCCACGTGCTCGGCCAGCGTGGCCATCTTCTCCAGCCGCTCCAGCCGCTCGCTCGGAACTTCGCCCGCCATCTCCGCCAGTCGCCGTGCCTCGGAGAGGTCCGCGCGGATGCGCGCCACGAAGCCCGCCTCGCGCTCCTCGATGACGTGCCGGACCATCCGCACCAGGTCCGTCTCCGCGCCGTAGCGCCAGACGGTGTCCTGCGGCAGCCGCACCCGCTGGATGACACCCCAGCGCTCCAAGTCTCGGAGCAGCATGGAGACGCCACCCTTGGACAAGTCGAGCTCGCGCTCGATTTCGCCCGCCGTCAGCGGCTCGCCCCGCAGGTACAAGAGCGCCCACACCCGGCCCTGGTTGCGCTTGAAACCCCAGAACTCGATGACATTGCCCACCGCGTCCACCGCGATGGCTTCCCACGGCGCCAGCCGGCCCTCGATGACCGGTGCGTCTGGGCTGCCCGGGCTCCCGTGTCCCCCCGTCCACAGGTAGCCCTTCATGCGGCCCGCCCCTGGACTTGCTCGGCGATTCCCGCCGACAGCTTGCGCGCCCAACCCACCAGCTCCGCGCCCGCGGGCTCGTGGGCGAAGTGGCCCAGCTTGTCCAGCGCCGCTTCAATCTCCACGTTCATCCGCGCCATGGACGCCTCCACCGCGCCGGTGGCCTCGATCGCCGAGCCAATCTCCTTCGTCCGGTCGGGAGTGATCGTGGAGAAGGCCCACGCGTCCTTCAGCTTCCGACGCAGGCTTTCGTCCTTGGCCACCGCCAGCAGGATGGGCATCGACGGCGTGCGCGAGTGCACGTCCGCGTACCGCGGCTTGCCCACGTCCGTGCCCAGGATGTCGCGGATGTCGTCGGCGATCTGGAACGCCACGCCCAGGTGACGGCCGAACCCGTCGAAGCGGTCCACCGCCTCCGGCAGGTTGGCCAGTGTCGCCGCCGCGTGCCCGCACCAGCCGAACAGCGAGCCCGTCTTGCCCTCGGCGATGAAGCGCAGCCGGTTGAGCGGCAGGTCCAGGTCGCCGCGAGCCTCCACCTCCGCGATGGCCGCGCGGGTCATCTCGGAGACGACCGACAGCGCGGACAAGGTCAGCCGGGAGTCGAGCTGCGCCAGGTGGTGCAGGCCGGTGGACAGGATGAGGTCTCCGCTCATCACCGCCACGATGTTGCCCCAGCGCGCGTTCACCGTCGGGCGGCCCCGGCGGAACATGCCCGCGTCCACCACGTCGTCATGCAGCAGGCTGGCCGAATGGATGAGCTCCGCGGCGACCGCCACGTCCACCAGCCGCTCCGGCGCGACACCCACCGCGCCGCCAAACAGCCGCACCAGCATGGGACGCGCGCGCTTGCCACCCGTGCCCACGCACAGGTGCCGGGCCGCTTCCATCAGCGTGTCGCCCTTCACGTCGGGACCGGCGTTGCCATCCACCAGCATGCCGTTGAGCCGCTGCTCCACCGCCGCCAGAAAGTCCGTGAGCTCCCGAGCCAGTTCCATGTGCGCCGTTCTCCTCGGACGTTCATATAGTTCAAGACCGCTTGAACTGCACCTGATTCCAGCGTCCCCTCCGGCCAGGGGGGCAGGCGGCTGAAGTCGCTCGGGGTCCGAGCGGGCGACCCAAGGGGAGACGGGGTCGGATTGAGGCGCCTGGCCGAGCCGTGCGACAGACGGAGGGCCCCCGCTCCCTCGTTGCAAGGACCGCGTTGAGCCCCCCCGCTGCCTTTCGTCGCTACGTCCTGAGCAGCTTCGCCTCGCTCGCCTCCGCCGTTCCCCTCTTCCGGCCGGGCTCGTCACTGCCCGGGTCGGCCGCGCCACTCATGGGCGCGCCCCCGGCGGACAGTCCGGACGGCCTCTCGCACACCCCCGCTCGAAGGCTGCGCGCGACGTTGGGCGCCTCCGTGGTGGAGGGCATGTTCACGGAGGTCTTCACCGCGTGCGCGGGTGCCACCGTGCTGACGGCGTGGGCCATCGCCTTGAAGCTGGGGCCCCTGCTGGTGGGCGTGATGACCGCCCTGCCCTTTCTTGCCCAGTTCGTGCAGTTCCCGGCGGCGTGGCTGACGTCCGCGTTCGGTCACCGGCGCGTGGCCCTGACGGCGGTGTGCCTGTCGCGGCTGGTGATGTTCCCGCTGGCGATTCTCCCCTGGCTGGAGCTGGAGCTCGCGGCGCGGCAGCACGTGCTGCTCGTGGTGGCCGGGGCGTCCGCGCTGCTGGGCGTGGTGGGCAACAACGCGTGGGTGGCGTGGATGGGGGAGCTGGTGCCTCGCGCGGTGCGGGGACGCTTCTTCGGACGGCGCACGGCGCTCACCACCCTGGCGGGCACCCTGGCCTCGCTCTGCGCGGGCCTGTTGATGGACCGCCTGCGGCCCAGCGAGGGCCTGGGCGTGGCGCTGCCCCTGCTGGCGCTCGGCGCCTGCGTCATGGGCGTGGTGACGACGCTGCTCATGGCCAGCCAGCATGACCCCGCGCCGCCGGGCACCACGCCCCGGCTGGAGCTCAAGGGCGCGCTGGTGCCGCTGAAGGACCCGCTGGCGCGACGCGTGCTGACCTACCAGGTCGCCTGGAACGCGGCGGTGGGCGTGTCCGCGCCGTTCTTCGCGCTGCACAGCCTCCAGAACCTCAAGATGACCTTCGTCATCATGGCGCTGCACGCCGCGGCCGTCGCGGGGGTGCGCATCCTCACCGCGCCGCTGTGGGGGAAGATGATCGACAAGGTCGGCGCGCAGCCCGTGCTGATGGCGTGCTCGCTGGGCATCGGCGTCATCCCCGCGCTGTGGTTGCTGCCCTCGGCGGGGACGCTGTGGCCCCTGCTCTTCGACGTGCTGCTCGCGGGCGCGCTGTGGAGCGGCCACGGTCTGGCCATCTTCGCGCTGCCGCTCAGCGTCGCGCCGCGCAAGGGTCGGCCCTTCTATCTCGCCGCCTTCGCCACGGCCGGAGGACTGGCCTACTCCGTCGCCGCCGCGCTGGGAGGCGCCATTGCCTCCGCCCTGCCCGAGACGTTCATCCTCGGCGGCAAGCCCTGGGTGAACCTGCACGTCCTCTTCGTCGTGTCCTCGGTGGCCCGGCTCGCCGCGGGCCTGCTCGCCGCGCGCCTCCCGGAGCCCGGCGCCCACCCCGTGACGTCGATGGGCGCGCTCGTGTCCCGGCTGTTGCCTCGAACGCGCGCCTCCCGCGTGCTGGCCCCGCCGAGCACCGGGAGTCACCGCCCGGGCTGAGCCTCATGCCTCGCACCCGTCGCTGCTCAGACGCGATAGGCCCGCACCACCTCGGCCACACGCTCGGAGAGCAGCTTCAGGGACACCGCGGATTCATTGGTGGCGGAGATGCGCGTCACGGTATCCCCCATCAGCGAGTTCAGCTCGTTGACGGCGGTGAAGATCTGCTCGATGCCCGTGGCCTGCTGGCTCACCGTCTGCGCAATCTGCCGCGCGGCGGCGGTGCTGTCCTGGACGATGGTGCTGAGCTGTCGCAGCGTGTCTCCGGATGCGCGCGCCTGCGTCAGCCCCGCCTCCATCCGCTGGGTTCCCTCGGCGGTGATCTGCACCGTGCCGGCGATGGCCTCGCCGATGTCGGAGAGGATCTTCCGCACCTGGTTCGTCGCGCGGATGGACTGGTCCGCCAGGGCGCGAATCTCCCGCGCCACCACCGCGAAGCCCTTGCCGTGCTCGCCCGAGCGCGCCGCCTCGATGGCCGCGTTCACCGCCAGCAGGTGCGACTGGTCCGCCAGGTCCTTCACCGTCTCGGTGATTCCGCCAATCTGCTGCGTGCGCTCGCTCAGCGACATGATGCGCAGGGTGATCTGCTCCACCTGGGAGCGCAGGTCCACCATGCCTTCGATGCTCGCGGAGACGGCGTCCTCGCCGGACTTTCCCAGCGCCTCCGCGCGCTCGGCGACCTCGATGACGGACTGCGCGGAGCTGGAGGCCAGCAACGCCGTCTGGCGGATCTCCTGCGCCGTCACCTGCGTCTCCTGGAGCGCGGCGGCCTGACGGGTGACCATCTGGTTCTGCTCGGTCGCGGACTCGTTCAGCCCCATCACCGAGTCGCTGAGCAGCTCCGTCGACGAGTGGAGCTGATGCAAGAGATCCTTCAGCTTGCCCACCAGCAACCCCACCGCGCGCGCCAGGTCGCCGACCTCGTCCTGGGTCGAGACATGCACCGGCTCTCGCAAATCGCCGTGCTCGGCGATGCGCCGCACGGCCCCGGTGAGCGCGATGAGCGGCGCGACGATGCGGCGGCTGATCACCCACGCCAACCCCATCAGCACCACCAGCGCGGCCAGCAGCACGATTCGCAGGTTGCCCACGATGCCGTTGATGTGGCCCCGGGCCTCCGTGCGATTGAAGCCCACGTGCACGGTGCCCAGACCGCCGGGCACCGGCGCCGCCATGTCCAGCAGCTCCACGTCCTCGGCTCGCAGCGGCGTGCCCTCCTTCGTCGCGGCCAGCTCGGAGACGTGGTCGCGCAACATCTGCGCGTGGCGCCCCGACACGCCCACCAGCGCGCCCTTCGCGTCCACCAGCGCCACGTACGCCAGCGCGCCCTCCTGAGCCACCGCGTCCAGCGTGGGCTGCACCTCGCCCTGCTCGCGATTGCGCAGCAGGTCCGCCATCGCCGCGGCAAGCGCCGTCGGCACCGCCGCGCTCATCGAATGGCCTTGCTCCTCGAAGGCCTCGCGAAGGCGCGGAATCGTGTACCCCACCGAAAGCAGGGCGAAGAACAGCGCCACGACGAGCGGCGCGAGGATGATTTTTTGAGAGAGAGTGAATCGCATCCGAGCACGAGGGAATGCAGGGCGAACGCGGCGCGGCCATTGTGGACGCGTGACTGGCAATGGCGCAACCCCACCCGCCGTTTCATGAAGACACACATTGAAGCAAGGGTCCGTCGGCACCCCAATCCGTGCTCGCCGGTGCCTGACTCGCCGTCTATCTTTCGCGGCGGCTCGCCGCTCCAGGAGAAAATTGCACCATGAAGCTTCGTCGCAAGGTCCTCATCACCGTGCTCGTGCTCCTCGCGGGGGTTCTCGCGGCCAGTCTTCGTCTGGACGTTTCTCCCCAGGAGCTGGAGGCGCGCTACGCGACAGCGCCTTCCCGCTTCGTGGAGGTGGATGGGTTGCGCATCCACTACCGGGACCAGGGCCAGGGACCCACGCTGCTGCTGCTCCATGGCTCCAATGCCTCTCTTTTCACCTGGGAGGGCTGGGTGCGTGAGCTGTCCGAAAACTACCGCGTCATCACCCTGGACCTTCCAGGGCACGGACTCACCGGGCCGGACGCGCGGGGGCGATACACCGCGGACGCCATGGTGGAGGTGGTAGAGGCATTTCGCGCGCGCCTGGGGTTGGAGCAGTTCGTCCTGGGAGGCAACTCCATGGGTGGCTCCATCTCCTGGCGCTATGCCCTGCTCCATCCGCGGCGGGTGACGCGGCTGGTGCTGGTGGACGCGGCGGGTTTTCCGCGCGACACGCCCGCGCCGCTCGTCTTCCGGCTCATGCGCGCGCCCGTCGTGGGAGAGGTGCTGTCACTCTTCTCCCCGCGCTGGGTCATCGACCGGAACCTGCGGGCCGTCTACGGAGAACCCTCGCGCGTAACGGAGGCTTTGGTGGAGCAGTACCACGCGCTCCTGCTGCGAGAAGGCAACCGGACCGCCACTCGCGAACGGATGCGGGCCGGCGGAGACGACGCGCGCTGGAAGCAGTTGGGGGAGCTGCGCATGCCCACGCTCATCCTCTGGGGCGCGAAGGACGCGTGGATTCCGCTGGAGCACGGCCAGCGCTTCGCCCGGGCCATTCCTGGCGCGCGGCTCATCGTCTATCCGGAATTGGGGCACGTCCCCATGGAGGAAGACGCCGCTCGCACCGCGAGGGAGCTGCGCGGCTTCATCGAGGCGTCCGCGCCCGCGCCGACCGGGCACGGTACGCTCTGAGCGAAGGCCCTCAACCCGGGGAGCGCGTCGTCGGAGGCCGCGAGGCGCCCTTCGCGGAGGCGCTTCGCTCGCGGGTAATATCCAGCAGCGTCACCAGCCGGCGCCGTGCGTCCACGACGTAGTGGACCGTCAGCTCCTCCACCTGGAACGTGGCCGGCTCCGGCGTGGGTGTCGCCAGGGCCGCCACGCCCTCCAACCGGGCTTGGATGTCGCGGTAGCGTTCCTGGGAGAGCCGAGCGACCTGGCTCCAGGCCGCCGCGGCGATTTCCACGGTGTAGGGTCGATGGGTGTTCCGCTGAGACTTCATGGCGGTGGTGGCATAGAGCAGGCCGCGTGCCACCCCACCTTTGAGGAAAACCGGACGGTTGGCGCCAGGACTTCTTGCGTCCCTGTAGAAACATCAGTCAGCGCCCCCGTGATTTTCAGTGCAGGCCCCGGGGCTCGGCTCCCTTCTTCGGCTCTTCATCCAGGCAGGCAAGGGCCGCCAGCAGCATGGACTCACAGCCGAAGCGCAGGCTGTCGACCGAGGGGTCGAAGCGCGACGAGTGGTTCGGCGGCAGGTTCCGGAGCTTCTCCCAGAGCGTCTTGCCCGAGGCCCGTTTCCACGCCTCGTGGGACGTGCCCCCGAAGTACCAGTAGACGAGCGGCACCGTGGCGCCGTGGCTCTCGCCGGACACGCGCCCGTCGAAGTAGGGAAAGTCCTCGCTGCCACTCTGCATGCCGGTGTCGATGATGCGGTCCTCTCCGAACCAGGCCGCGTGCGCGGAGCGAACCCGGGTGAAGTAGGAGTCGTCATTCACCATCACCCGCGTGTGGTGCATCACCTCGATTTCCGGCGGCTTGGGGGAGCGCCCCGCTTCGCACTCCGCCTTCGCCATGCGGGAGATGGCCTCGAGCAACTGCCCCTGGAGGTCATCGGTCGGCGTGCGCACCGTCAGCTCCAGCACCGCCTCGTCCGGAATCACGTTGGAGCGGGAGCCCGCGTGCAGGCTCCCCACGGAGATCACCGCGCCGCCGCGGGTGATGTCCACCTCGCGGGAGACGATGGTCTGCAGCCTCGTCACCAGGTAGGCGGCGATGACGACGGGGTCCACCGTCAGGTGTGGCT
This sequence comes from Myxococcus sp. CA039A, assembly GCF_013336645.1. Lineage (NCBI taxonomy): Bacteria > Pseudomonadati > Myxococcota > Myxococcia > Myxococcales > Myxococcaceae > Myxococcus > Myxococcus sp. CA039A. Next base: position 24,071 of record NZ_JABUMQ010000028.1, read on the forward strand.
GTGAACCGTGGCCGCCCTTGCCGAAGATGCGCACCCGCACGTTGGCGGAGGCCATCATGCTGGCGCCCGGATGGTGCCCCACGATTCCCACCTGGAGCGGGCCCACGTGCTGGGCGAGCGCGACGTCGGGCTTGCCGAAGCGCTCATAGAGTCCGTCGCGCAGCATCGCCCGCGCGCCCTCGAGCGTCTCCTCCGCGGGCTGGGCGACCATCATCAGCGTGCCGCGCCAATGATGCTGTGAGTGGGCGAGCAGCTCCGCCACCCCCATCAGACAGGTGATGTGGACGTCATGTCCGCACGCGTGCATCACCGGCACCGTGCCGCCGTGCGAGTCCTTCACGCGCACGCGGCTCGCATCCGGGCGGCCCGTCTTCTCCTCCACCGGCAGCGCGTCCATGTCCGCGCGCAGCAGCACGGTGGGCCCCGGGCCGTTGCGCAGCACGCCCACGACGCCGTGACGGCCCACCTCCTCCGTCACTTCATAGCCGCTGTGCCGCAGCCACTTCGCCACCTTCGCCGCCGTCTGCTGCTCCTGCATGGACAGCTCTGGGTGCGCGTGCAGATCCCGATAGAACGCCTCCAACCGTGGAGCGAGCTGCTCGTGCGCGAGCGTCAGGTCGGGACGCCAAGCGTGCGTGGGCTCGGTCCGTTGCAAGGTCTCAGTCACTTCCATTCCACATCCTCCCCGATAGCGGCGGGAAGATGCCCCTCGCCTGGCGGACGGAGAGCGACAGGCACACGAAGCGTTGCCTTCAATGTCCGTGGACCAACGGGCTTGCCGTCAGGCGTCGGTTCGCTGTCCTCGCCGCGACGCAGACCGGGCGCGCGGGGCAATGGTCTTGGGTGGCTGTGTTCCCCACGTTGCCGTAGATGAAGACCGCCATCTTGAGTCTGGGAGTGTTGTTGAGCCTCGGCGCGAGTCCCGCGCTGGGAAAGTCCAAGAAGGACGAGGCCTGCACCGAGCCATGCGGCGCGCGCTCTCGCCAACTCAAGGACCACACGTTCCTCTTCCCCATGCTTCAGGGAAGTGCGTTCGTCACCACCAACGTGGGCATCCGGGAAGGTCTCGCGCGCTATGACGTCCCGGATGTCCCGGTGAACGACCTCGAGCCGCGGGACGTCCTGCTCACCGGTATCCAGCAGACGCTGGACCTGAGCCTGGGCATCACGGACTGGCTCGGCTTCACGGGCTTTGGCAGGGCGACCATCATCACCGGCTCCAACGCGGATGGGCTGCTGGCCTCGGGCGCCTCGGTCGACCTCGTCGGACAGCTTGGGGGCGTCGTGCGGATTCTGCGCAGCGACACGAGTGGAACGCAGCTCTCGTTCCGAGCGAACTACGGCTACAACCGGGGTCGGGAGATCACCCTGCTCCCGCTCATCAGCGCCATCGTGGATTCGCCCGGGGTAACGGTGGGGGGCATCATCGATGGAGACCTGGGTCAGCTGCTCTTCGTGCCCCGGAAGGAATCCAGCACCAAGGGCGGCCTCTACGTGGCGCAGTCTTTCGGACGGGTGTTCTCGCTCCAGGCCTCCGGGGCGGCGGAGTATGCGTGGCAGACGCGCCGCCCGTTCGACAGTGTCGCGGGAGGGCGGTTCGAGCAGAACACCCACGCGCTTCGCGTCTCCCTCTCGCTGGCCGCGACGCTGGACATCTACCCGGTGACGGCGGTGCCGCTGGCGGTGATGGGCGAGTACGTCTTCCGCACGGGGTTCCAGGAGCGGGTGGGCCAGGATGACCGGACCCTGAAGGACAGCACGGCGGCGCTAGGCATCTACTACTCCGGCCGAGCCAACCTCCAACTCGGCCTGGGCGCGGTGAGGACCTTCAACGCCGAACCGCACCCGGGCCTGGGTGCGAGAGGCCGCACCCTCGAATCCGGCGAGCCCTCCTTGTCCTACGGAGAACTCATCCTTCGCTACGTCTGGTGAGCACGGACCTCAGTGCCCCGCGCCGCTGGTGGCCTTCAGTCCGATGATGGCGACCAGGAGCATGGAGAGGAAGAGGATGCGCAGCGGGGAGATGGGCTCGTGGAAGAGGACCACGCCCAGCACCGCCGCACCGAGCGCTCCGATGCCCACCCACACCGCGTAGGCCGTGCCGATGGGCAAGGTCTTCGCCGCCGTGGACAGCAGGAACATGCTGGCGACGATGGCCACGCCCGTGAGGACGCTGGGGACAAGACGGGTGAAGCCCTCGGTGTACTTGAGGCCCACGGCCCAGCACACCTCGAGCAGCCCCGCGATGAGGAGAATGATCCACGCCATGACGTACGACTCCTGAGATGAGCGTCGTCTTGTCGTGACCGGGTACGGCGCACCTCGTCCGGGCCCGCCGTCCCCTCCCTGGGAACAACGGACGGCGAGGTCTATAGCGCCTCGCCCCTCCGGCTTCAACGTCCTCTGGCCCCCGGAGATTCCCCCCTCACACCCGCGGCACGGACTGCGCCTCCGTCACGGGCACGGCCTTCATGCGCGGGGACACCTGCCGCTGCATCGCGGTGTCGGCGATATGACGGATGAGCGCGGGATACGACAGCCCCCGCTCCCGCGCGCCGAGCGCCACCTCGCACTGCGCCTCCAGGTAGGGATTCGGATTCACCTCCAGGAGATAGGGGTCCTTCGTCCCACTGGAGAGCCTGAAGTCGATGCGAGCGTAGTCGCGCAGCTTGAGCGCCCGGAACGCGGTGATGGCGGCGCGGGAGACGCGCCCCAGCAGCTCATCCGACAAATCCGTGGGCAGCACCAGCCTCGGGCTGCCCGCGGTCTCCGGGCCGAACTTCACCTCGCGGTTGGCGATCTTCATCCGCTTGCGGCCCCACTTCGCGCCGAAGTCCAGCTCCACCACCGGCAGCACTTCCGGCCGCGAGGGGTCGCCCAGCACGCCCACGTACAGCTCGCGCCCTTCGATGAACTCCTCCGCGAGCGCCTCGTCACCGAACTCTTCTCGAATCTTCCGCACGCGCCGCGCCAGCCCCTCCAGGTCCTTCTCCACGCCCAGCCCCAGCGACGCATCCGAGCGGGCCGGCTTCACCACCACCGGGAAGCGCAAATCGCCGCTCGTCTGCAGGGACGCCCCATCGAAGGTGGCGAACCGGGGCGTGAGCACCCCGTGGTACTGGAGGAGCTGCTTGGTGAGGATCTTGTCCTGCGCCAGCAGCAGCCCCGCCGTCCCAGAGCCCGTGAAGGGCACCCGCGCCAGCTCCAACATCGCGGCGACGTTGACCTCCAGCCGGTAGTCGTCGGCGAACGTCTCGCAGATGTTGAAGACCAGGTCGGCGCGACTGCGGCCCACCATGCGGACCAGGTCGGACACGCTCTCGTCCACGCCAATGGCCACGGTCTCGTGTCCGCCCTCCTCGAGCGCCGAGCGGACCTGCCCCATGACAGCGTCCGCCGGCTCGCCCTTCGGCTGATAGTGGAGGACCGCGATGCGCCAGGGGCCCGGGGCCATGTTCACTCCTCGAAGAAGCGGTCGGTGTAGAGGTGATTCATCGCCAGGGCCGTCACGAGCGAGGCGATGCGCAGCGCCGCCTCCCTGCTGTCATCCGGGTGCAGCGTGAGCCCCAGCGACGCGGTCCTGTCCCCCAGGTGGTCCAGCAGCGCCCGCACCACGCTGGGACTGACCCCCGTGTAGTGGCTCACGCTCGACAAGAGCCGCTGCCGCTCGGCGCGAACCAACGTCTCCGCGCGCACCGGCGCCACGCCGGGCCCCTCGAAGATATCCTCCAGGAACTGGTCGAACGCGTCGCGCAGCTCCAGGTCCACCTTCTGGTCCAGCTCCCGCTGCCGATAGTGGTCGAGGACCGTGCCCTCCATCTCCTCCGTCGTCAGGTCCGGCTGGGCCAACTGGACTCGCGGTGGCGTACGGCCCAGCCGCCCCACCGTGTCCTCCACGTACTGGAGCTTTCGCAGCGCGCCCCAGCCCTGGTAGCGCTTGCGCCAGTCGCTGTCCGGCGTGAGCCACACCGCGAAGGTCTCCGCGAAGTCCTCGTCCGGGTGCTTCTGCGCGTACCAGCCCGCGATGTGGTGGACGTAGCGCCGCGAGAAGGGCCGCGCCTTGTAGTCGTCGCGGTACGGTCGCGAGTAGTCGCCGAACTGCTTGCGCCACTCCTCCGTCTCGTAGAGCTGGTGGGCGTAGTTGAAGGCGTGCCCGGCCTCGTGGCGCAGGTACATGAGGATCTCCCCTTCCGTCTCCACGCCGCCGCCCAGCTCCGCCTCGATGGAGTGCAGGTCCGGGTCCGCCAGGTAGAACGGCACGCCGATGACGGGCACGCCGGAAGGACAGCCCCACTCGTCGGACAGGTAGCACTGGGGCTTGAAGGAGATGCCTCGCGACTCCAGCTCCGCGTAGAGCTGGTCGATGTGCCGCTCCAGCGGCGTCCCCGCCAGTCGCAGCGACAGGTCCTTGATGCGGGCCTGCAGCAACTGCTCACGTCGAGGAGGCAGTCCGCCGCGTCCGTCTCCCTGCTGCGCCGGGTGCTTCTCACGCAGGGGGAAGGCGGGATGGGAGGGAGGAGTCCACATGCCCTCTTCTAGATAAGAAGCCCCGGGCCAGGCGGGCAGCCCTTCAGCGCGCGCCTGGCGGGCAGCCAACCAAGGCCCCGCTGAGCCGCGCGTCAGTGGGAGGCGGGGGGCGAAGGTGGCTCGGACTCGGGGCTCGTGCCTGGTCCGCGTTTCTGGAAGCGGGCCACGGCGGCCTCGACGGTGAGATAGACGTTCTCCTCGCCCAGCCGCTCCATCATCCCCGTGCGACGCAGCATCCCGCGCAGCGGCGCGTTCGCATCCGCGATGACCAGGACGATGCCCTGGGCCTCCAACTCGCGGCGCAGCTTCTCCAGGCCGTCGGCGGCGGTGACGTCCAGGTCGAACACCGCGCTCGCGTCCAACACGACTTCCTTCACGGGGGGCTTCGCCCGAGCGACCAGCGCGCGAAGCTGCTCCCGGAGGTGGCGGGCATTGGCGAAGAACATGGGCGCGTCGAAGCGATAGACGAGGAGGCCCGGAATCGTGTGCGTGCCCGTGTGTCGGCTGACGTCGTGCCAGCCGGGCACGCCTTCACGCTCGCCCAGGACAGCGTCGTGCGGGTGCGCCGCGCGACGGATGAGGTCGCCCAGGGCCAGCGCCACGGCGATGAGGATGCCCTGGAGGATGCCCAGCACCAACACGCCGAGCGTCGTCACCACCGCGAGCACCGCTTCCACGCGCCGCACCCGCCACAGAGCGACGACGGCGGCCACATCCATCAGGTACACCGCCGCGACGATGACGATGCCCCCGAGCGTCACCAGCGGGAGGTTCTTGAGCAGCGGCGTGAGGAAGAGCGCGAACACGGTGACCAGCACGGCGGCGACGACCCCCACCAGCTGTGACTTGCCGCCCATGGCGTCATTGACCGCGGTGCGCGAGTCGCTCCCTGTCACCGGGAACCCCTGCGTGAAGGCATTGGCCAGGTTCGCGGCCGCCTGCCCGAGGAACTCCTGGTTGCCGTCCAGGTGGTACCGGTGCTTGTCCGCGTAGAGGCGGCCGGTGAGCACGGAGCCGGCGTAGTTGACCAGCGCGAGGCTCAGCGCGGCCGGGAGCAGGACCCGGACATCGGAGAAGCCCACCGAGGGCAGGCCCAGGGACGGCGGTGCGGCGGCGACGGGCCCGACGACCTTCACCCCTCCGTGATGGAGCTGGAACACCTCCGCGGCCACGGTGGTGAGCACCACGAGGATAAGAGGCCCGGGCAGCTTCGGCAGGAAGCGCCGCAGGAGCACGAGGACGACGATGATTCCCAGCCCGAGCAGCAGCGTGGGCAGATGCGTCTTTCCCAGGTTCTGCCCCACCTCCAGCACCTGCCCCGGAAAGTCGTTGGCCTTGCGCTCCAGGCCGAACATCCGCGCCAGCTGGCTGCCGATGATGATGAGCGCCGCGCCGTTGGTGTAGCCGATGAGGATGGGTTTGGAGAGGAAGTCCGCGAGCGCGCCCGTCTTGAACAGCCCGGCCGCCAGGCTGATGAGGCCCACCATCAACGCCAGGAGCGCGGCGAGCGAGGCGTAGCGGGCGGGGTCCGTGCCCGCGACACCCGCCAGCGCGCTCGCGGCGATGATGGCGGCACCCGCCTCCGGTCCGAGCAGCATGTGTCGGGAGGGCCCGAACAGCGCATAGGCCAGCATGGCGATGGCGCCCGCGTACAACCCGGCGACAGGCCTGACGCCGACGATCTGCGCGTAGGCCAGCCCTTGTGGCACCAGCATGGCGCCAATGGTCAGCGCGGAGAGCAGGTCCGGACGCAGCCAGGACTTCTGATAGCCCCGCACCCAGCGCAGTCCCGGAACGAACCGCCGCGCGCTTCGCCATCCGTCTGTCGCCGTGAGCTTCATCGTCTCGTCTCGCTCCGGTGGGAACCCGCGCTCTGACGGTGCGTCGCCCGTGAATCGTCCGCATGGGCTTCCGGGGAGGGGCAGGCGCCCGGCGGGGCTTCTGCTCGAAGGACGACGGACAAGCCCCACGTGAGGGAGCGACGAGCCCGAAGCGCTCCGGGCCCGCGCGTGGCCACGTCCCCAGCTTCATCCGACTCAGTCAGGAGGACGTCTCATGTCTCGGTTCTTCGTCATGTCCCTGATGCTGACCACGCTGCTCACCGCTCCGCCCGCCCTGGGAGGTGCGTTGAGACAGGCGGCCGAATCCAAGGAGGACTTCATCGAACAGGAGCCACCCGTGGCTGGCAGCTTCACGTTCAACCTGGGCGTGGGCGTCGTCTTCCCACTCTTTGAAACCCACAGCCGGTTCAAGGAGGGCTGGGGATTCCTGCTCGGCGCGGGCTACCACCTCACCGAGCGCGTCAGCCTCCACGCGGAATACCAGTACAGCGACTACGACGTGAAAGAGGGCCTGCTGGCGGACACCAGCCTCTCCGGCGACCACATCATGCAGTACGGAGATCTCAACCTGCTCATCGGCGTCGCGCCGAAAGGACGGTTCGGTCTCTACATCACCGGTGGCCCGGGCCTGTACTACCGCAAGGTGGAGCTCACCCAGTTCGCGGGCGCGGCGCTCGTCCCGGTCTGCGACCCGTGGTTGCTCTACTGCACCAGCGACGTCGTCCCGGTGGACACCGTCATCGGCTCGCGCAGCACGACGGACTTCGGGTTGAACGGCGGTGTGGGCGTCTCCTATCGCGTCTACGGCCCGATGCGCGTCTATCTGGAAGCGCGCTACCACTACATCTTCGGCCCTGAGTACGACACGCCGACGGGCTCGCGACGGGCGAACGGCCAGTACCTGCCCATCAACCTGGGCGTCCGCTTCTGAGGCCCGCGCCATGACGCCCCGGAGGCCCCGGCGTCCCCGGCGGCCTCCCGGGGCGGGCGCACGATTCCACGCCCGCCTCCCCCCGCGGGGCTCCTCCTGAGAGGAGGGCCACGCACTACCCTGGATTGATATCTGGAGGGACGCTCGCATGAGAAGCCAAGCGCGCCATGCCGCCATTCTCGCAGGAGCCGCCGTCGTCGGGCTGGCTGTCATCGCCTTCGCACAGGGACAGCCGCCGCCTGCCATGCAGCCGCATCCCCACGGCGTCTTCGGCGCCATCCTGGACTACCTGCGCCGTCAGCCCTTCATCCTGCTGTTCCTCGTCGTGGCCGCGGGTTACGCGCTCGGTGAGGTGAAGGTGAAGGGCGTGGGCATGGGCTCCACGGCCGCGACCTTGCTGCTCGCCCTCATCGTCAGCTTCTGGGCCTTCCAGGCCTACAACATCGAGTACACCCTGCCGGAGTTCACCAGCACGGTGTTCTTCAATCTCTTCATCTTCGCCATCGGCATGAAGGTGGGGCCCCAGTTCCTCGGCGGTATCCACCGGGAGGGCAAGCACCTCATCATCCTGGCGCTGCTGGTACCGCTGCTGTCGTCGGCGCTCGTCTATGCGTCGCGCTTCTTCACGCACCTGGCGCCGGGGTTGCTGGCGGGTATCCTCTCGGGTGCGAACACGGCCACCCCGGGTTTCGGCGCGGCGCAGGCGGCGCTGGCCAGTGGCTCCGCGGCCCTGTCCGGGGAAGCCGCGCGCCAGGCACCGGGCAACCTCACCACGTCCTACGCGTTCCTCTACTGCATCAGCATGGTTGTCTTCACCGTGTTGATGTCGGTGATGCCGAAGATGTTCGGCAAGGACGCGGTGGCGGACGGCAAGGCGATGGAGAAGGAGCTGGCGGGCGAGGACTCCGCGCCGCTGCCGGGCACCGCGGACTCGTTCATCCGGGGCTACATGCCGTTGGACCTGCGGGTCTTCCGGGTGGAGAACCCGGCGCTGGAGGGGCGCACGGTGGCGGACCTGGACCATGCGCATCCGCGGGTCGCCATCGAGCGCATCTACCACAAGGGGCGCGTCTACAACCCGCCGCCGGACCTGGTGCTCAGTCGCGGTGACGAGGTGGCGATGCTCGGCCCCGTCTCGCTGCTCCTGGCGGGCGGGCCGCGCATCGGGCCGGAGGTGGACGACTCGAAGCTGCGGAACGTGAAGTTCGACACGGTGGAGTTCATCGTCCACAACAAGGACGTCATCGGAAAGACGCTGGGAGAGCTGGCGCTGCGGATGGGCCAAGGCATCTACCTCAACGCGCTCTTCCGGGCGGGTGACCAGCTTCCGGTGAGCCAGGACCAGGCGGTCAACAAGGGTGACGTGCTGCGCATCACCGGCAGCCCCAAGCGGGTGGCGGAGCTGGGCAAGGTGCTGGGGCCGCCGGTGAAGCCCAGCCTGTCCACGGACATCATCACGCTGGGCCTGGGGCTCGCCGCGGGTGCGCTGCTGGGCGCCATCACGGTCCCCATGTTCGGCATCCAGTTCAGCCTGGGCTCCGCGGTGGGGCTGCTCGTTGTCAGCATCGGGTTGAGCATCTTGCGAACGCACAACCCGGCGCTCGGCGGTCCGTTCCCGGAGTCCGCGCGTCAGCTGCTCGAGGATGTCGGGCTGAACGTCTTCATCGCCATCCTGGGGTTGAACTCGGGAGCGGGCGTGGCGCACGCCATCGCGGGCGGTCTGCTGGTGCCCACGCTCGTCATCGGCTCCATCGCGGCCTTCGTTCCTCCCATCATCGGGTGGATGGTGGGCCAGTACATCTTCAAGATGAACAGCGCCGTGTTGATGGGCGCCATCGCCGGAGCGCGCTGCAACAGCGCCGGCATGAGGGCCGCACAGGAGGCGTCGAAGAGCATCGTCCCGGCGATCGGCTATCCGGTGACGTTCGCCATCTCGAACCTGCTGCTCACCCTCATCTGTTACATGTTCGCCCTGATGGGCTGAGAGAAAGCCATGAGCGCTCCCCTTCCCTCCTGGAATGACGGCGCGGCGCGCAGGGCGCTGCTGGACTTCGTCGATGCGGTGACCACGGACGGGGCGTCCAGCTTCGTTCGGCCGGAGGACCGGGTCGCGGTCTTCGACAACGACGGCACGCTCTGGTCGGAGCAGCCCATGTACGTGCAGGCCCACTTCGTCGTGGACCGGGTCCGGGAGCTGGTGCCCGCACATCCGGAGTGGCGCAAGCAGCAACCCTTCCAGGCGCTCATCGAGGGGGACGAAGAGGCGCTGCGCAAGCTCACGGAGCATGACGCCGCGGCGCTCGTCGCGGCCACCCATGCGGGGATGACCACGGGGGAGTTCTCCCGGACGGCGAAGGCGTGGCTGGCGACCGCGAAGCATCCGCGCTTCCAGCGGCCCTTCACCCACTGCATCTACCAGCCGATGCTGGAGCTGTTGGAGCTCCTGCGGACGCATGGGTTCGACCTGCACATCGTCTCGGGTGGAGGCATCGACTTCCTGCGGGCTTTCAGCGAGGAGACGTACGGCATCCCCTCGTCGCATGTGATTGGGAGCAGCGGGAAGACACACTTCGACCTGCGGGACGGCCAGCCCGTACTGGTGAAGCTGCCTGGCCTCACCAGCCTCGACGATGGCGAGGGCAAGCCCATCAACATCCACCTGCACATCGGGAAGCGGCCGGTGCTGGCGTTCGGCAACTCGGACGGGGACCTCCAGATGTTGCAGTACACGGGCTCGGGAGATGGACCTCGGCTGCGGTTGCTGCTCCACCACGACGACGCGGAGCGGGAGTACGCGTATGACCGCGAGGCGAAGACGGGGCGCCTGGACCGGGCACTGGATGTCGCGGGGAAGGACGGGTGGACGGTGGTGAGCATGCGCTCGGACTGGAACCAGGTGTTTCCCCAGGGCTGACGGAGCATGTGGGTCAAGGCTCGCCCGTCCGGGAGCATGCCAGCACGCGTCCACTCGACGTCAGTGCTTCTTGTTCAGCGGGAAGAGAAACGAGAGCTGGACGCGCAGCTGCCACTCGGCCGCGCCCGGCAGGTCGGGCCGAATGGCGTTGTAGTACGCCGACACGGAGCCATTCAGGGCCTGCTTGCCCACGGTGACGACCTTGCCCGCCCCCAGGCCGAAGGGAATGGTCCACTGCTCGCCCGAGGGCGCCTCCCAGTTCGCAGTGAGGATGGGCGCGGACGTCACATACCAACCCTTCGGAAGGTTGTAGCTGATGAAGTACTGGAGCAGCAGTTGGTTGACCGTCTCCCGCTCGTCGGCACCGAACACGGAGAACACGTTGTTCGCCAGCACTCCAATGGACCAGGGAGAGGGCTGAACCAGCGCCACCACGGACGGCCCGACACTCCACTTCCCCGTGCCCAGCGCATCCGCCGTCCCCGTGGGCAGCAGGAATGCCGGGCCGATCCCCCAGATGAAGAGGCCTGGCTCCTTCGGCGCCACGAAGAACGTGGCCGACGTGTCACCCAGACCGAACGTCCCCCCACTCCCCTCCGCCAGGTCCGGTTGATAGAGAATGGGCACGATGAGGCGCGCGATGACGTTGAAGTCGTGCGTCAGCGGCAACGGCACCACCGGCTGGATGTTGAGGGTGTTGCGCACCCGGTCTCCAGGGTCCACCTCCAGGTCCAGGTTGTTCTGGAGGGGCACGCTGATGAGCGAGGCCACCGGGTTCTGCACCGCCTTGGCCAGCTCCTGCTGATCCGCATCTCCTCCTGGCGGCGAGGGAGGCTGCTGCTCCTCCGCGGACGAAAGCAGTGGGGCCGACAGCAGCAGCAGCACGGCCAACGCCCCGCCTCGACCCGCCCTCGGTGCTCGCATGTGCCCCCGCCCCGTGCCAGGAATGGCACCGAAGGGGATGTTCATCGGTGGGCGGCCCGGCAATGGAAGCCTCCCCGCGGGGCATGCGCACCGCTTTGGACCGTGCGTTGGCAACCCTCGCCGGGAAGGCGACGCGCTCAGTCGCTCAGCGCATCGATCGCGGGCGGGACATACGCACCTCGCATCGCCGACTCGGTGGGGCCGTAGATGCGCAGGAGGACATAGAAGCGCCCATCGGGGATGGGCAGCCAGTTGGCCACGCGGTGGGGCTCTGGCGCTTCGTGCTGGAGGAAGAAGGAAATCGAGCCATCGCTCGACTTCTTCAAGTCACGAGACCTGTCCCCCATCGAGTACCGCTGGATGGGATTCTCCACCAGCATGCGCGTCTCGCTGTCGTAGGCCGTGAGCGACCAGAAGAACCGCGCGGGAGGCAGCGCGTCCGCGGTGAAGCGAAGCACGTACCGGCTCCGGCTTCCGTCCAGCAGGCGGTCCTCGCCATCCAGGTGGGTGATGGGATAGACGGCCTCCTCGGCCGAGTTCGCGTAGATGTAGTTCCAGGCGACGCGCGCCCGCAGCAGGTAGTCGTCGCCGAACGCGCCCACCTTCGGGTCGGGCAGCTCCCAGCCGCGATGAAGCACGGGGCGCTGCTGGATGGCGCGGCGTGCCTCCTTCACCCCCTCCAGCATCGCGTCACGCACGGCTGGCGAGACCGCCTGTGCATTCATGCGCGCCCCGGGCCGCACCCCGAGTCGCGCGAAGCGCGCCAGCAAGGACTGCTCCGCATCCGTGAACCGGTGCCACTGCATCATGAAGTTGACGTACTCGAACGCCTTCAGCGACGCGTCCGCCTTGTCGTCGAAGTACGGAGGCCACGCCACGGCGGGCAGCTTCGGCGCCGCCTGCTTCGTGAGTTCATGGAGCGGCGTCAGCCGGAATCGCTGCTGGAGCGCGGCCGCCGTGGACAGGTCCTCGGGTCCACTGACGCCGATGCGCAGCAGCGCCGCCACGAACATCGAGGCGGACCGGATGACGAGCGCGTCGCGCAGCGAGTCGGGCAACATGCCGTCCCAGTCCGGTCCCGCGATGACGAAGCGCCGAGGGTCCGTCCCCGTGGCCCGCGTCCCGATGTACGGCAGATTATTCGTCGTGATGTCGACCAACTGGACGCAGAAGTAGCGTCCGCTCAGCTCGGGCGTGTCCAGCACCACGGGCTCGCCACGCAGGTCGAGGTTCGCTTCCGAGTAGAGTGTGTCGTTGTTCGCGGAGACGACGTCGCGGTCCTTTGGCGTGAACAGCCGAGCGAAGTGCAGGAAGCGATTGGCCGGCCGGACCTGCGGTGAGTCCGGCAGGAAGCCCAGGGCGAACAGGCGGTAGTGCTCCACCAGGGGCAGGCCGAAGACATAAGCATCGCGCGCGAGGTCCTGGATTTCCTGGGGCGTCAGTCCCGATGTTGATGACTCCAACATGATGGCACCTCTCCTGGCGTGACGAGGACAGCGCCCTCGCCCGCGCGGCTGGCTCACGTCCGGCAACCTGGGACGGAGCTGATTCGCACGCAACAGTCCAAGAGGACCGGTGGCAAGGCGCCCGCTGCGGACGACTGGTCCAGCCCCACCCGCCCCGAATCGAAAGGCTTGCTCGTCCCCTCGCCCGGCCTCGAAGGACAGGACTGTCGGCCTCATCGAATCCTTCGATTTCCCCCGCCTCGATTGTCAGACCCCCCGACGCTCAGCAACGTGTGCGGGACACGACAGCCGGAGCGCCACGCATGCCGGAGAGCCATCATCCCCACAGCGCCGCAGCCCACTCCGTCGCACGCTTCCTGCCATTCCTATCCTGGCTTCCCAAGTGGCGGCCGAGCTCGCTCAAGCGGGACGTCGCGGCGGCGCTGACCATCACCGCGCTCCAGATTCCAGAGGCCATGGCCTACGCGGAGCTCGCGGGAGTGCCACCGCAGGCGGCCTTCTACGCGGGCCCGGTGGCCCTGGTGCTCTATGCCCTGCTGGGCACGTCACGCCAGCTCGTGGTCGCCATCTCCGCCACCGTCGCCGTGCTCTCCGCGTCCACGGTGGCCGCGCTCGCGCCTTCCGGTACGCCCCGCTTCATCGCGCTCACCGCCGCGCTGGCCATGCTCGCGGGCCTCATCTCCATCCTCGCCGGCGTGCTGAAGCTCGGGCGAATCGCGCAGTTCTTCTCGGAGTCGGTCCTCACCGGCTTCGTCTTCGGTCTCGCCCTGGTCATCGCCATCAAACAGGTGCCCAAGCTGCTCGGCCTCGAAGCCGGGAGCGGCAACTTCTTCGAGCGGCTGTGGAACCTGGTGACCCACCTGGGCCAGACACACCCGCTCACGCTCGTCGTCGGCGTGGCGAGCCTCGCGGTATTGGTCCTCCTGGGCAAGCTGCTGCCGCGCCTGCCCGCGTCCCTCGTCGTGCTGGTGCTGGGCACCGTGGTCGTCGGGGTGCTCGGCCTTCAAGGGCGGGGCGTGAAGGTGGTGGGCGACATTCCCTCCGGCCTGTCGGGCCCCTCCATTCCAGACGTGGGCCTGGGAGACCTCTTGAAGCTGATGCCCGGTGCGTTCGGCATCGCGCTGGTGGCGTTCGCGGAGGCCATTGGACCCGCCCGGGTGCTCGCGTCGAAGCACCGTTATGAAGTGGACCCGAACCAGGAGCTCATCGGCCTGGGCGCGGCGAACCTGGGCGCCGGCCTCTTCCGCGGTCTGTCCGTGGGATGCAGCCTGTCCAAGTCCGCCGCCAATGACGCGGCGGGGGCGCGCACGCAGATGTCCAGCCTGCTCGCGGCCGCCATCCTCGCGCTGGTGGCGCTCTTCTTCACGCCGCTGTTCCGCACGCTGCCGGAGGCCACCCTGGCCGCCATCGTCGTGCTGGCCACCGTGGGGATGATGGACGTCAAGGAGATGCGCCGCCTCTTCAAGCTGCGCCGCACGGACTTCTTCCTCGCGGCGGGCGCGCTCCTCAGCGTACTCGTGCTCGAGGTGCTGCCAGGCCTGCTGGTCTCCGTGGGCCTCTCCGTGGCGCTCCTCGTCTGGCGCGCCAGCCAGCCCCGCGTCAGCGAGCTGGGACGCGCGCCGGGCACGCTGGACTTCGCGGACGTGCGGCGTGACCCCGCCCCGCTCACCGTGCCCGGGCTGCTGATGATTCGCCCCAACGAGGGCATCTTCTTCGCCAACGCCACGTCCCTCCGGGACGCCATCATCGGCCGGGTGGACAGCGCGACCTCGCCCGTTCACGCCGTGCTGCTGGACCTGGAAGTCACCGCGGACCTCGACGTGCCCGGCGCGGACATGCTCGCCGCGCTGAAGGAATCACTCGAGCACCGCGAAATCACGCTGATGCTCTCCCGCGTACTCGGGCCCACCCAGCGCATGCTGGACCGGACCGGCGTGACGGAGCACATCGGCGCGAAGAACATCCACCCGCAGACCTTGAACGGCGTCGTGGAGTACCTGTCACATCGGACCCACCACGCGAAGGCCGAATGGTCGCTCGTGCGAGACGGCCTCCATCGCTTGAATGCCCTGGTGGAAGAGGCCATCCCCGCAGCCGAGGAAGACGGCGACCGGCGACGGCTGGAAGCGCTGCGCCAGAAGCTGGCTCGGATTGACGACGGCTCATCGTCACGCGAGTAGTCGCCCGCCCTCCTCACGGCCGCCCCCTGGGACGCATTCCCAGACGCAACGGTGATATTCTGGACAGGTCGTACTAGCCAGAACTCATCGGACGGCCCGGCCTGTCCACCGAGGGGGCCCATGAGCAAGCGACGCCCGAGCCAGCGCAGTCAAAACGCGATGAAGCAACGAGCCGGGGCCGCCCTGCCCTCGGGTGCCGCCGCCGGAACCAACGACGTCCTGCTCACGGTGCCGGGCGTGACGCGAGACGCACCGCGCGCCCCCGCGTGGGTCACCTATCTCGAGAAGCGGCTCGCGACGGTCATCGCGCTGCTGGCGGCGGGCCTCGCGCTGACCAACCTGCCGCAGGTCCACAACATCGTGCTCCAGTTGCCGGGCATGGCGTCACTGCGGGCGGGCGGCTCCGCGCTGATGGCCGTGACGTTCTGGGCGTATGTCGTGCTGCTCGGCGCCTTCTTCTTCCTGAGCGCGATGTGGGTCTTCGTTCCGCGCGAGGGCTTTCCCCGGTGGATGGAGCACCGGAACCTCGTCAGCCGGGCGACGCTCGCGCTGTGTCGGAGGCTGGTGGCGTGGGCCCGCTTCCCCCTGGCGTTCCCCGCCCCGGAGCGCCGGACGCCGCGAGCCCTGCTGTACGGCGGCTTTGTCGTGGCGGGCCTCGCGCTGGGACTCGTGGGTTTTCTGGGGCTGCTGCCGGCGCCGTGGAAGGCACGTGACTCGGGGCCGGGCCTCGTGGCCGCGCTCACGGTGGCGGTGGGCCTGCTCGGGCTCCTCGGCCCGAGGCTCCTCGCGTGGAGGCCCTCGCTGCGCGTCCTGGCGGAGGTCGTCACGCGGGGACTGGTGATGTCGTTGGGCTCGTACTTCCTGGCGGAGTTGCTCTGGGGCTTCTTCATCCCGACGATTCCCGAGGCCAGCTTCCGGCTCTACACCATCTGGGCCATCTACCATCTGCTCTTCGTGATTCTGTGCGCGGCGCGCGCGCTCGACCTGGTGGAGAACGTGGTCCAGCGCGCCGTGCTCGCCCTCGCGCTGCTGGGCTCCGGAGTCGTCGTCGTGGGGCTGCTGGACCGGCAGGAATCCCTCCAGTCCCTGCCCCTGGCCGAAGGCAAGTCCATGAGTGAGGACGCCCTCTTCACCCGGTGGGTCGACACGGCGAATCGAAGACTCGACTTGATGTGCGACGGCCCCGTGGTCTTCGTCTCCGCCGCGGGAGGCGGCTCGCGAGCGGCCATCTTCGCCATGCTCACGCTGGAGAGCCTGAGCCGGATGCAGGTGAAGGCCCCCGACGCCACCACGGAGCGCTGCCGCGCGCAGTCCCTGGCCGACCATGTCCTCTTCATCAGCAGCGTCTCCGGTGGCAGCGTCGCCAGCGCGCACTTCTCCCACCGACTGGCCGCGGGCACCCTGGGGGCGACCGTTCCCGCGGACGTTCCCCTCAAGCACGCGCCTCGCGAGGAGCTCGCCTCCCACCTGATGAACGGGGCGTGTGGCCTGAAGGCGGAGCGCCTGTGGCCCCTGAGCAGCGACACCCTGGATGACATGTTCGTGGACTTCAACGCGCCCCTGCTGCGCGGCGTGGTGATGCCGGGGGTGAGCCGTGGCGGAGGGCTCGCGTCCTTCTGGTCGGACTACCTGGGCTGGCCCGCGAGCCTCCCCGACGACGGAAGTGTCCCCCTGCTCTTCATCAACACGGCCAGCGCTCGGACCGGAGGCCGCATCGTCACGGGCAAGCCGCCCCTGCCCGGCCGGCTGGTGAGTGACGGCACCCAGCCGGAGGCCCAGGCGCGATCCACGAGCGAGTTGACGACGACGGGAGACATCGCGCTCGCCGACGCGGTCCGCGCCTCCGCGAACTTCCCCTTCGTCGTCGACCTTCCGGAGGTCGTTGACGCCCAGGAGCACCGCGAGCCGCTCATCGACGGCGGCGTCTTCGACAACACCGGGCTGGACACCTTCGTCCTGCTGCTGCGGGGGCTCACCGACCCGGAGCGCTGGAAGACGAACCCCGCCGCGCGGGCCGCCATCGACCAGCTCTTCACGCAGCTCACGGACCGCGGCGTCCTCTTCGTGGAGATCGACTCGGGCGCGAAGCCGCCGTCGCTGGACGAGCGCGAGGCCTCCGTGGATGCCATCGGCACCCCACTGTCCGCCCTCTCGCGCGCCAGCCATGCCTTCGCGCGCGACATGGCCGACTACCAGAAGGCGGAGATAGGTCGCCTCCTCGCGAGCAAGCAGGTCCCCATGATGCAGACCCGCTACAACTACGGGGACGTGCAGCTGTCGGAGGACGCGAGCAAGGCACAGCGCGATTGCGTGGAGGAGAACCAGGACGAGGTGATGACAGCCTGGGCCCTGGGGCCCAAGGACAAGGGGCGCCTGCTGGGCCAGTTCCTCTGGCAGGAAGAGAGCGCGAGCAACCTCATCGCCAGCCACATCAAGAACCTCCGGGGCGCGGCCCAGACGCAGCGCACCGTCGCGTTCGGGGCCATCCAGGACCCCGTCGCCATCCACGCCCATCCGTTGATGGAGAAGCTGAAGGACCCGCTCACGAGGAAGCTCGCCGCGGAGATCACCCGACAGCTCGTCGAGGACCAGGTCTCCCTGCAGCGACAAGGCACCGCTCGCCTCTACAATCCCGACGCCCCGGCCGTGCAGGTCTTCTCCCAGGTCGACGCGAGCGCACCGGACCTCGCCACCAGCCTGGGGGATGGCCGCAAGGACGCGTGGGTCTACCTGGGCCAGTACCTGCCCGGATCCAACACGTGGCGCACCTGCTTCTACTGCAAGCCCTCCCAGACGGAGTGGTCCTTGTCGCCGCAGCAGTTCGTGGGCAGCACGCTGGAGAGCACCGTCCCCTCGCTCCTGAGGGACGAGCCCGCGACGGGAGAGCCGGCGGCGTACGGCAAGCCCCTGGGCGCCCTCGGCGTCGGGCAGCACGTCACCGTCAAGGAGGTCCAGGACTGGGGCAACCTGGGCTTCATCTGGGCGAAGGTGAGCATCAACCCCAAGGACTCCGCGCGGCTCAAGCGCTGAAGGGACACTTCAGGCTGGGACGCCGCCCGGGGGCACGCGCCGCGAGGACTCCGTGTCTCGCTGTCGCTTCACCCAGAACTTGTAGGGCGTCAGCGCGAGCAGGCGGATGACGATGTAGGCCCCCACCACGCCCGCGACCTCCAGGGCCCGGTAGTTCGGATAGCTCTGGATGATGATGGTCATCGCCAGCACCGGGTGCGCGAAGGCCGTGGCCAGGGCCACCGCCTTGCGGTCCTCCAGCCGGGGTCCCCCGGCCCAGTGTCCGAGCACGATGGAGATGGAGACGAGCACCACCAGCGCGAGGATGGCGAGCCACGCGATGTGGATGAGCCGGGGTCCGACGATGAAGAGCAGGACCACGGCCACGCAGAGCAACAGCACGCTGAACACCCGGCTGCACCACGGAGCCAGGGCCTTGGCCACGTTCGGAGCGTAGTACCGCACGGCGATGCCCACCGCGAGCGGCGGGAGGATCTTCACCGCCAGCAGGCGGAACACCAGCTCCGGGTTCGCCTTGAACTCGACGCCGAGCAGGCGGTCCACGCCCAGGACCCACGCGGGCACCGAGATGAGCGCGAACACGCTGAGCAGGAGCAGCAGGTTGATGGACGTTGAGGGATTCGCGCCCAGGGCCTTCGCCTGATTCACCTGCAGCGGCGCGCCTGGACAGACCGCCATCAACAGGATGGCGCTGGCCACCACCGTCGGAAGTCGGAAGACCTCCACCACCGCCAGGGCGACAAGGGGCACGACCAGCAGCACCACCAGCAGGGAGCGCACGTAGAGCGCGGGGCGCTCCAGGACGTGTCGAATCTCTCCGGGACGGCGCGCCAGTCCCTCGGTGAACATGAAGAGGGTCACGATGTTGCCCAGCACGAATGCGACCACGGACCTGAGCATGCTCGCCTCCTCTGCGGGCGGCGCGTGACTGGGCCCCCGCACAGGTATCTCCACCCCTGCCCCGTCGAGGGAGTCCAGGGCACCCGGGCACCCGGGCGCCTGCCCCGGCCCGCGACCGCTCAGCTCACGCTCTGACGGAGCTGGTGCACCACCGCGAGGAACTGGCGATCGAAAATCAGCAGGATGATGAGCGGCGCCGTCGCCGCCACGGCCACCGAGAGGAGCGAGCGCTGGTCCCACGGGAACAGCTTCATCCTCCGGGCGACCATGAAGGACGTGCCCAGGTCCGCCAGGGAGGAGAAGTCCGGTGAGCCCAGAGGGTCTGCGTCCGGCGCCCGACGGAACCACTTATCCTCGAACCGTCGCGAGTGGTGCGCGGCGACCGCCGAGAACCACGGGTCTCCCTGCCGCTTGGCGTGCACCAGTTGCCAGGAGAAGAACCCCAGGGGCGCGAACACTGCGATGCACGCGAGGACGGCGTAGAGGACCTGCGGCATGATGTATTCCAGCGGAGTCTGGGTGATGGCCGAGGCATTCGTCCGGAACGAATACGCCGCGACAGGGACCGCCACCGCGAAGACCACCGGCGCGAAGCTGCCCTGGCAGATGGAGAGGAACCCCAGCCCGCCCGACTGGTCCGGGTGGGTGGGAACCAGCCGGAGCGGGAGCCGTGAGACCCTCAAGAGGAAGACGCCCCATACGAGGGCGCGCCACGCCCACCGGAACGCGAGAAAGCGCACCAGGGGCTGGCTCACGCACTGGTACCACCCTCCCGGGAGGGAAAGCCTGGGCGTGGGGTCCGACACGAAGAACCACTCCCGCGCCGGGTCCGGCGGGGACACGATCGCGAGCGCGATGACGATGCCCAGCAGCATCAGCTCGATGCTGCGAGCGTCGCGCCAGCGTGTCAGGCTCCGGGCACAGGCCTCGAACGACTCACGGCTCCGGTCCTCCACCAGGTTGGCGCGGAGGAACTGACGCGCCGCCACACAGACGCGGCCATCGATGTATGGCTCGGCCGCGACGATGACGGGCAGCGACAGCAGGAGCTCCGCATGCACCTGGAGCTCGGAGAACAGCAGGCGGGTGCTCTCCGGCCCCTGGAGCAGCGCGAGCAGCATCAGGGGCACCCACGTCACCAACGTGACGGAGACCGCGGCCCAAACGGCGTTGAACCCCGGCGGCCTGATGATGCGCAGGCCGCGCTCCAGTTCGAAGAACGGCCCACCCCTCACCAGGGAGAAGTCGGGAAGTGTGTGGGAGTCGGCCATGATGAATGGGGCCGGAGGCTCGATCCCCGGTCCTCAGTACTCCTCGAACATCCGCTGCACCTTGGTCGGGTCCTTCGTCTCCAGCAGGGCCAGCTGCAGCAGCACGCGCGACTTCGCCGGGTTCAGCTCTCCGGAGGCCACGAAGCCCTTCTGGTCGTCGTTGATTTCATTGTTGCGGAGGACGAGTCCGCTGGGCAGCCGCGTGCTGCGCACCACCACCAGGCCCCTCTTCACGTGCTTGGCCAGCGTGTCGAGCGCCGGCTGGGTCATGTTCCCATCCCCCACGCCCGCGATGACCAGCCCCTTGGCTCCGTTCTTCACGGCGGAGTCGATGAGGTCCGGGCTCATGTTGGCGTGGGCGTAGAGGATGTCGACGCGGGGGAGCGTGTCCTTGCCGGTGACGGAGAACTCGGAGTCGACGGTGTGCTTCTTGTCCATCCTCTCGAACCAGTGGACGTCACCGGTGTTGACGACCCCCGCGGGGCCCCGGTTCGGGCTGCGGAAGGTCTCCACGTTGGTGGTGTTCGTCTTGGTGACGTTGCGAGCGGTGTGGATTTCGTCGTTGATGACAATCAGCACCCCGCGCCCCTTCGCCTCCGGGGACGCGGCCACCGCCACCGCGTTGTAGAGGTTGCCCGGCCCGTCCGCGCTGATGGCGGTGGCCGGACGCATGGAGCCCACGAGCACCACGGGCTTGTCGCTCTTGACGACCAGGTCCAGGAAGTACGCCGTCTCCTCCAGCGTGTCGGTGCCGTGCGTGACGACGACGGCGTCCACGTCCGGCGAAGCGAGCAGCTCGTTGGTGCGCTTCGCGAGCTTCAGCCACACCGAGTCGTTCATGTCCTGGCTGCCGATGTTCGCCACCTGCTCACCCGTCAGCTTCGCCACCTTGTCCAGGTTGGGGACGGCCTTGATGAGGTCCTCGACCTTGAAGGCTCCGGACTTGTAGCCATACCCCTGCGGATTGGCCTGCGCCCCGGCGATGGTGCCGCCGGTGGCGAGGATGCGCACGGACGCCAGTTCCTTGGGGGCCTTCCCTGGCGTCGCCTGGGCACCGCTCGAGCCCGACGTGCCCTGCGACTCGCTGGAGTTCGTCGGCGGCCGCCCCTCCTGCGCGGCGATTCCCGCGCCTGTCAGCAGCAAGCCCAGCGCGGCCAGCAGCCCTCGCACCGTGTTCTTGGAACCGTTCATGGTGGACCTCGATTGGGGGTTGGCGTCACGGAAGCTCAGGAGTCCAGGCGGGTGCCCTTCCACTCCTGGATGGCGCGGATGACGATGTCCTTGAGGCTCTGGCCAATGCGCGGATAGTCGTCGTCATCCAGGTTCGCGAGCGACACGCGCGCCGACCACTCCGGCCCCTCGAAGCCGCTGCCGTTGAGCAGCACCACGCCGTGCTGGCGCGCCAGGGCGAGCACGATGTCGAGCGGATCGTGCCGCGACTCCGCGTACTCGACGAAGGCCTGCCCCACGTGCTTGCGCGCCCACACGTCCAGGTCGAGCGTCTGGTAGTACGACGTGCGCAGCGGATCGTCGGGCAGGTCGATGTCCAGCCCCTGATACAGCGCCGCGAGCCTGTCCCGGCAGATCTTCCGACAGCGCTTCTTGTACGTGTCGTCCTTGTCCAGCAAGGCGAACAGCGAGAAGAGCGACATCTGGAGCTGCTGCGGCAGGGACAGTCCCGCGGTGTGGTTCAGCGCGACGGCACGACTGTCGGCCACCATCCGGTCGATGAACTTCAGGCGCTCCGGTTCCAGCAAGATGGAGCCATACCGCTCGTTGAGCATCTCCCGCTGGGCCTCGGGCAGCCGGGCGATCATCGCGTCGACGATGTTGTCCTCGTGGAGCGCGACGACACCCAGGCGCCACCCCGTGCAGCCGAAGTGCTTGGAGTAGGAGTAGACCAGGAGCGTGTTGTGCGGCAGCTCCGCCGCCAGGGAGCGGAAGCCCTCGACGAAGGTGCCGTACACGTCGTCGGTGAGGATCAGCAGGTCGGGCCGCTTCTTCCGGACCAGGTCCACGAGCAGGTCCATCGACTCACGCCGCATGGCCGTCGCACCGGGGTTGCCCGGATGCACGACGAAGAACGCCTTGATGCGCGGATCCTCCAGCTTGCGCAGCTCCGAATCCGGGTACTGCCACGCGTGGCGGCCTTCCTCCGTCATCGCGCTCTGGCGGATGTCCACCGTGCGCAGGCCGAACTCCTCCAGGCGCGGAATCTCCAGGTAGGGCGTGAAGATGGGCGTGCCCAGGGCAATGGTGTCGCCCTTCTGGAGCAGGCCGTTCACCATCAGCGACCGGAAGATGTACGTCATGGCCGCGGTGCCACCCTCGACGGCGAACAGGTCGAACCGCCCCGGCGGCGGACGGCTGTCACACATCTCCTTGGCCAGGTAGGCCCGCACGATGCGCTCGCAGTGGACGAGCATCCGGTCCGGCACCGGATAGTTGTCGCCGATGGCCGCGTCGGTCAGCTCCCAGACGAACTTGTCCGCATCGAAGCCCAGCGTGGAGACGCCGTAGTCGAGCGCGTCGCGCAAGAGACGGATGCCCGCGCTGTCCTCGCTCTCGTCGAGGAACTTGCGCAGCCGCGCGGCGATGCCCGGGGACTTCGGCATGCCGGCGAGCCCCACGTCCGGCTCGTTCCACGTGCGGCGGGACTCGCGCAGCGCGAACTGTCCCATCAGGAAGAACGCCTCGCGGGGCGTGGTGGCAATCCAGTTGGGGTTGCCGCGGCCCGCGTTGAGCATCACCGCCGCTCGCGTCTTCGCGGATTCATCCGCCAGCTCGATAAGCGTGTCCTTCAGCTCGAACGGACTGAGCTTGCGGAGCTCTTGCGTGTCGGGGGCATCCGCGTCCCGTGGGGCGCCCGTCTGCGTCTCGGTCGTCGTCTCCGTGCTCATATCCGTCTCGCTCCTGCGACGCCCCACCGGCTTGGGTGCTGTCGGTTCGGGTCGAACCACGTTGGCGAGAGGACTTTGTCCACGCGTGTACAGGCCGCCAATCCACGCGAGGACTCGCGCCGGGCGCTCGCAGGTCCGGGTGCTCGACCGCGGCGGCACGTCGCGAGCCCCGCCCTGGAGGGCCGGCTTGTCGTCCGGAACGGCGCCACCCAGCTTGCCCCATGGGGACCGGACACGTTCCCTCCTGGCGGGGTTCCAAGGAGCGAGGCGACGAATGAGCGGCACGGAGGTCGTTGGTGATGCCACGCCCCTGGAGGCGCGCGTCTCGCGCGCCGGCAACGAGGTCGTCACGGATGCGGCGCCCGGAGACGCACCGTTCCCGGGCATGGCGTGGATCCCCGGTGGCACGTACTGGATGGGCTCGGACCACCACTATCCGGAGGAGCGGCCCGCGCATCAGGTGACGGTGAGCGGCTTCTGGATGGACCGCCACACGGTGACGAACGCCGACTTCGCGCGCTTCGTGGAGGCAACGGGTTACCTCACCGTGGCCGAGCGTCCGCTGAATCCGGACGACTTCCCGGGCGCGGCCCCGGAGCTGCTCGTGCCCGGCTCGCTCGTGTTTCGCAAGGCGGCCCAACGCGTGGACCTGAAGGACCTGTCCCAGTGGTGGGCCTATACCCCCGGCGCCTGCTGGAAGCAGCCGGAGGGACACGGCAGCACCTGGAAGGGCCTCGAGTCGCATCCCGTGCTCCACGTCGCCTACGAGGACGCGGAGGCCTATGCCGCCTGGGTCGGAAAGGCCCTGCCCAGCGAAGCGGAGTGGGAGCGCGCGGCCCGCGCGGGACTGGACCGCAAGGTCTACGTCTGGGGCGACGAGTTCTCCCCTGGAGGCCAGCACATGGCCAACATCTGGCAGGGAGAGTTCCCCTGGCAAAACCTGAACACCGATGGTTTCGAGGGGACCTCGCCAGTGGGGACCTTCCCACCCAACGGGTACGGCCTGTTCGACATGGCGGGCAACGTCTGGGAGTGGACCACGGACTGGTTCCAGGAGCGGCACCAGGGCAACGGGGGCAAGGCGTGCTGCATCCCCGTCAATCCACGGGGCCCTCCGTCGAGCGGCAAGAGCCTGGACCCCTGCACGCCACAGGTGAAGATTCCGCGCCGCGTCCTCAAGGGCGGAAGCCACCTGTGCGCGTCCAACTACTGCTTGCGCTACCGACCCGCCGCACGTTCTCCGCAAGCCGTGGACAGTGGAACCACACACATCGGATTCCGATGTCTCGTCCGTGTTCCAGAAAAGTGACGCATCCTCGGAAACCACGAGCCGTTGGATGGAACCGCGGCAAACACGCCAGTTTCCGCCGGTTTGGGCACCCCCTGGTCGCGAACATGAAAGCCCTGCTAGTTTGCGCTCCCACTACAGACCTGTGTTATCAGCAGGCCCTGTTTCGCTCGCCAACTGCTGAAACAGTGAATCAGCCCAGGGGTATTACGAGTGAAGAGCGACGCGACACGGACACTGTTGGTGACTCGGTCCGACCTGCGCTGCATCGTGGAGGAGCTGGGCGCGGACGCGCTGATGGACGAGCTCATCCGTGCACTGACCGAAGCGCTGCGCACGTTTGACGGCGAGCTCACGGAAGTGCGCAAGCGTGACGGTTTCCTGTTGGATCACCCGCGTCAGCCAGGCTGCCTGGAGTGGATGCCGGTGATGCAGCGGGGCAGCGCGGTGACGGTGAAGATGGTGAGCTACAGCCCGTTCAACCCCGAGGCTCACGGGCTGCCGACCATCATCGCGACCAACAGCCTCTACGACGTGCACACCGGCCATCTGATTGCATTGATGGACGGCGTCTTCGCCACGGCGCTGCGCACGGGCGCGGCCTCCGCGGTGGCCACGCGCGCGCTGGCCTCGCCGGACAGCCGCGTCATCGGCCTGGTTGGCTGCGGGGCCCAGGCTGTCACGCAGCTGCACGCCATCCGGCGCGTGTTCCCCATCAACGAGGTGCTGGCCTTCGACACGAATCCGGAGGCGCAGCAGTCACTCGCGCGCCGCACGGCGTTCCTGGGGCTGGACGTGAAGGTCGTGACGCTGGCGGAGCTGGAGGAGCGCTCGGACATCATCTGCACCGCGACCTCCGTCGCCGTGGGAGGCGGGCCGGTCATCTCCGGCAAGGCGCTCAAGCCGCACGTCCACATCAACGCCGTGGGCTCGGACCTGCCCGGCAAGACGGAGCTGCCGAAGGAGCTGCTCGAGCGCAGCCTGGTGTGCCCGGACTTCCTCGTGCAGTGCCTGGTGGAGGGCGAGTGCCAGCAGATTCGCCCCGAGCAGGTGGGCCCGGACCTCACCACCCTGGTGAAGAACCCGGACGTGTACGAGTCGTGGCGGCAGCGCTCCACCGTGTTCGACTCCACGGGCTACGCGCTGGAGGACCAGGTCGTCACCGCGCTGATGCTGCGGCACGCGGAGCGGCTGGGGCTGGGCACGTCCGTGGGCCTGGAGACGGTCGGCGGCGACGCGTTGGACCCCTACGCCCTGCTGCGCGAGCCGGACGCCGCGCCGGTGCGCGACCTCCGCCGCGCCACGGGGAGCTGAGCTTCAGACCTCCAGGACGATCTTCCCGAAGCTCGCGTTGGACTCCATGTGGCGGTGAGCCTCCGCCACGCGCGCCAGCGGGAAGGTGGAGTCGATGATGGGGCGGACCCTGCCGGCGACCAACTCCGGCAGCCACCGCGCCTGGAAGCGCCGCGTGACGGCCGCCTTGGCCTCGAGCGGCAACGGGCGCAGGGCCATGCCCTTGATTTGAAGCCGGCGCAGCACCACCTGCTTCAGGTCCACGTCTCCGCGCATCCCATCCATCAGCCCCACCAGCAGCAGGCATCCGCCCAGGCGCAGCGAAGCGAGGTTGCGCTCCAGCGCCGCGCCGCCAACGAAGTCCTCCACCAGGTCCACGCCGCGCCCGTCCGTCCACCGCGCGAGCACCGGCGCGAAGTCCTCCTGGGTGCGCACCACGCCCGCGTCGGCGCCGAGTTCGAGACACCGGCGCTTCTTCTCCTCGCTGCCCACGGTGACGAATACGCGTGCGCCCACCGCGCGCGCCACCTGGATGCAAGCGGTGCCAATCCCGCTGCCCCCCGCGTGGACGAGCACGGACTGGCCCGGGCCCAGACCGCCCAGCTCCAGCAGGGACTCATGCGCGGTGCAGTACGCCTCTGGCGTGGCCGCGGCTTCGACGAAGGACCAGCCCTCCGGCATGAGGACCGCCATGCCCTCTTCCATCAGGCACGCCTCCGCATAGCCGCCGCCGTCCACCAGCCCGAAGACCCGCTGGCCGGGCGCGAAGGAACGAACGGCCACTCCCACGGCCTCCACGACACCGGAGACCTCCACCCCGAGCAACGGACTGGTGACATCCGGAGGCAGCGCGTAGCCCCCGGCGCGCTGCGTGGTGTCCGTCCGGTTGAGGGCGGAGGCGCGCACCCTGACGAGGAGCTGGTGAGGGCCCGGAACCGGGCGAGGAAGTTCCGCCAGATGAAGCTGCTCCGGACCGCCTGGACGCCGCACCACCACCGCCGTCATCACTTCAGTAGTTCGCATCCACGTCCACGCCATGGCGCCGCAAGGGCACGAGGAAGGAGCGCTCGAAGGTCATCACGACGGTGCCGTCCGCCTTGAGGCCCTTCGTCTCCACGGTGACGACTCCCTGTTTCGCGCGAGAGCGGGACCTTCGCTTCGCCAGCACCCGGCTCTCCGCGTAGAGGGTGTCCCCCACGAAGACGGGGGCCGTCAACCGGATGCGATCCCACCCGAGGTTCGCCACGCCCTTGGCACTGGTGCTGTTGAGACTCATCCCCCCGACGATGGCCAGGGTGACGAGGCTGGAGATGAGCGGCTGCTTCCACTCCGTCTTGCTGGCGTAGACGGCGTCGATGTGGAGCGGGTGCGTGTTCAGGCTCAGCAGGGACTGCCACATGTTGTCCACGTCGGTGATGGTTCTACCCGGACGGTGCTCGAAGACATCCCCCACCTCGAAGTCCTCGTAGAAGAGGCCGTGGGTCTCCCGGTAGCGCTGCTTGCCCACCTTCTTGTGGGCAGCCACCAATTTCTTCATGAGTCTCCACTCCTGGAACCCGCCCGGAGTTGGACGGGTGCCAGAGCCTCCTCGAGCTGGACGCTGGCCAGCACGCGCCGAGCCACCGTCACCAGCGGAGGACCAATCATGCTCCCTCCGACGACGTGGATGCCGCCTTTTCCATCCCCCGCCTGCGCCAGCACGCGACGCGCGTGGGCCACCATCTGCGCGGTGGGCCGCAGCGCCGCGTGGACGACGCCCACCTGGTCCGGGTGGATGACGATCTTCCCGGTGAAGCCCAGCGCGCAGACCCGGCGCGTCTCGTCCTCCAGCTCCGCCAGGTCCTCCAGGTCGAAGAACGGCGAGTCGATGGCATTCACCCCGGCGATGGCCGCCGCCATGGCGATGCGTGAGCGCGCGTAGAGCAGCGGCTCCCAGGCCAGGGGCACCCCCAGCTGCGCGGACAGGTCCGCGGCGCCGAAGATGAGGCCCCGCAACCGGGGGGTGGCCATGGCGATGGCGTCCACCGCTTCCACGCCGCGCGCCGTTTCGATGATGGCCAGCAGCGCCAGCTCCGGGAAGCGATCCCCCAGCAGCGCCTCCACCTGGTGGAGCTCCGACGGGGACTCCACCTTCGGCAGCAGCAAGGCGTCCAGCCGGGCGTTGGAGTCCAGGAGGGCGAGCACGTCGCGAAGACCCGCCTCGGTGCGAAGGCTGTTGATGCGCAGGCACAGGGGGCCGCGGGGCCTCGACGAGGACAGATAGGAGATGGCCAGTCGACGCGCCTCGGACTTGAGGGTCTCCGGGACACCGTCCTCCAGGTCCAGCAATCCCAGGTCCGCCCCCACCTCCACCGCTTTGTCGAAGCGCATGGGGTCGATGGCGGGCGTCACCAGGAAGGACCTGCACTGCAATGGCATGGTCATGATGCGCTTGGCTCCATCGCTCAGGACTCAGGCGAGGACAGCTCCACCACGGCATCGCAGAGCCGCTGGAGGTCCTCGGGGGAGATGTTGGAGCGCAGCATGATGCGCAGCCCCGCCCGTCCCTTCGGGACGATGGGGAAGAACACCGCGGACGCGTAGAACCCCCGCTCCATCAACTTCCGCGAGCGCTCCACCGCGGCCGTCTCGGGTCCCACGTCGATGATCTTGATGGGGAAGTCCTCGCCGGCGGTTCGCGTGGGAACGCGCTCGTCGAAGTAGCGCACGTTGGCGCGCAGGGTCTGCTGACGCGCGGCCAGCTCCGGCCCGCCATGGATGCGCGCGGAGGCCAGGCTCGCGCCGATGGCTGGAATCGCCAGGCTCTGCGACCAGCCGAGCGGTCCCGCGAAGCGGCCCACGAGGTCCGCGTGCTGCCCCGGGCCGAGCATGATGGCGCCACCCGCGGTGCCAAAGCCCTTGCCCAGCGAGCCGATGATGATGGTGCGCGGGTTGACCTCCCCGCCCATCATCGCGCGCACGTAGCCCTCTCCCGCGCCGCCGTAGATGGAAAGCGAGTGGGAGTCATCGAAGTAGAGGAACAGCCCGTACTTGTCCTGGAGGGCGAACAGGTCCTTCACGATGGCCACGCCGCCCATCGAGTAGAACCCGTCCGCGACGTAGGCGACGCGCGCGTGCTTGCGGCAGAGGTCCTCGAGGAAGTCCAGGTCGTTGTGTGGCGCGGTGATGACGTGCGTCTCATCGGCGCAGATGGGCTTGATGAGGTTCATCGAGAAGTGCGCGGACTTGTCGAAGACGAGGATGGGCTTCTGGCCATCCGGCAGCAGGTGCCCGGAGGCGATGAGGGGCAACAGGCCCGCGCTCGCGGAGCTGGCGGAGTTGGTGACGACCGTCTTGGCGCGCCAGAGCGCGGTCAGCTCCTCCTCCAGCGCATCCAGGTCCGCCAGCCGCACGCGCAGGCGGGAGATGGACATGGTCATCGTCCGCTCTCGCTGGAGGACCTCGATGGCGCCCTGGAGCACGTCCGGGTGCGAGTCGAGTCCCAGGTAGGAGCACGAGCAGGTGTTGAAGAACTCACGTCCATCCGGCAGCGACAGCGAGCCGTGCCCGGTGTTGTGCACGGACAAGTCCAACAACCCCGCCTCCTTGGCGGCGGTGAAGGAGGGATTGCCGTGGCCAATCATCGACTCCGTGTTGCGATAGCGATTCTTGAGTTCCATGACGGCTCACTCCTGCACTTCGAATCCGGGGACGACCGCATCGATTCCTACCGCCAGGTCCGGCGACGCCAGCACGCGCTCGAGGAGCACGACGAAGGCGTCGCGGAGACGTCGCGGAGTGTCCGGCTCGAAGAGGTCGGTGTTGAACTCCAGCAGGCCGGAGAAGCCATCCCCCCGCTCCTGCAAGGACAAGGTCAGCTCATAGATGGACGCGCCCCGGTCCGCGGGCATGGGGACCAGGGTCAGCTCCGGGAGCACCAGCGCTTCCATGGGCGTGTTCTGGAGGACGAACATCACCTGGAAGAGCGGCGCTCGATCCGGCTGTCGCTGGGGGACGAGGGCATCCACCACCTGGTCGACCGGCACCTCCTGGTGCGCGTAGGCGCCCAACGTGACATCGCGAACCCGTGACAGGAGCTGTCGGAAGCTCGGGTTGCCCCGCAGGTCCACGTGCAGCGCCACGGTGTTGACGAAGAGGCCGATGAGCGACTCCAGCTCCGGGAGCGCCCGGTTGGCGATGGGCGAGCCGATGACGATTTCTTCCTGGCGCGCCCGGTGGCAGAGCAAGGTGCCGAAGAGCGACAGCAGCGCCATGAACGGCGTCACCCGCTCCTTCTGGCAGAGCAGGTTGAGGGCATCACTGCGCGCGCGCCCGAGCGCGACGGAGATCGACGTGCCGTTGAACGTGCGCGTGGTCGGACGGGGCTTGTCGACGGGGAGGTTCAGCAGTTTCGGGGCTTTCGCCAGCGCCCCACGCCAGTAGCCCAGCCGAGCCTCCAGCTCCGCGCCGGAGAGCCAGCGACGCTGCCAGGCCGCGTAGTCCGGGTACTGGATGTGGAGCGGCGGAAGCGAGGGCGTCTCCCCGCGCGCGAAGGCCGAGTACAGGTGCACCACCTCGCG
The DNA here is from genome assembly GCF_013336645.1 of Myxococcus sp. CA039A. Classification (NCBI taxonomy): domain Bacteria; kingdom Pseudomonadati; phylum Myxococcota; class Myxococcia; order Myxococcales; family Myxococcaceae; genus Myxococcus; species Myxococcus sp. CA039A. The sequence goes on from NZ_JABUMQ010000028.1 coordinate 54,095, forward strand.
GGTGATGATGCTCTCCGACCAGCCATCCGAGAGGATGTGGTGCTTGCTGAAGATGAACAGGTGTTCGTCGTCCGCGAGGCGTATCAGCGAGCCGCGCACGAGCGGCCCCCGGGTGAGGTCGAAGGGCCGGCGAGCATCCTCCGCGATGCGCCTGAGCAGCTCCGTCTCCGCGTCCTCCCGGCCCCGGAAGTCCTCCATCGGGAGGTCGATTCGCATCGACGCGGCGACCTTCTGCACGGGCCTGCCGTCCTCCTCGGTGAAGGTGGTGCGCAGCGACGCGTGGCGATCCACCAGCCCCTGGACCGCGGCCCGGAGCGCCTCCACCTGCAGCGCGCCCTTGAACCGGTAGGCCGCAGGCTGGTTGTAGGCCGTGGACGTGGGGTTCGCCTTGAACAACCGCCACAGTCGCTCCTGCGAATAGGACAGCGGCGGGAGTGAACCGCGAGAGGCACGAACCAGCGGAGGCAGCACACTCAAGGGCTCGCGCGGCGTGGACTCGATGCGCCGGGCCAGCGCCGCGACGGAGGGCGCCTCGAACAACGTCTTGAGGTGGACCTCCGCCTTGAGTTGATTCCGGAGGCGGAACACCAACTGGGTCGCCAGCAGGGAGTGGCCGCCCATGCTGAAGAAGCTGTCGGTGACGCTGACGCGCGGCAGCTTCAGCACCGCCGCGAAGGCCTCCGCCAACTGCACCTCCAGCGCGTCCCTCGGTGCCACGAAGGGCGCCGCGCCCCGCAGGCTCTCCACGTCTGGCGCCGGCAGCTTGCTTCTCGCCAGCTTCCCGCTCGGCGTCAGCGGCAGCGCCTCCAGCTTCATCAGCGCAGGCGGCACCATGTGCTCCGGAAGCTTCCGCGCCAGCGCCTCGCGCAGCACCTCCGGCTCCCACTCCACGCCCTCCCCCAGCACCACGTACCCCACCAACCTCTTGTC
>NZ_JABUMQ010000290.1:0-14644 GCF_013336645.1 Myxococcus sp. CA039A
GAGTTCATCCCCTCCGTCCGGTGAATCGCTCCCCGAGTCCGGGGGAGGCTCCCCCATGGGCACCAGCGAGATGGGCTCACACGCACACACCAACGCCACCGCGGCGAGCAGGACGAGGCGCAGGAAGGGAAGGACCAGACAGTCCACGTCAGGGCTCTGGGGTGTGCGGGGACAGCCGGTGAAACAGACCCGGCCGAAGGCATACGAAATGAGCGGAATTCTCGGGCAATTTCGCCCGGAAATTCAGCTCACTCCACCGAACGCAAGGACCGCACGGGGCGCACCGGGCCGTTGAACCAGCGGCTCAGCTCCACCAGGTCGTCCATCCGCCGCGCGTCCGGCAGGCTGGCCAGGAAGACCTGTCCATACGCCTTGGTGAGGATGCGCCGGTCCAACATCGCGACGATGCCCTTGTCGGACTGGGTGCGAATCAGGCGCCCGAAGCCCTGACGCAGCGCCAGCGCCGCCTGGGGGAGCTGGTACTGCTCGAAGGGCTCCTCGCCCCGCGTCTGGAGCTGCTTGATTCGCGCGGCCACCAGCGGGTCACCCGGAGAGGCGAACGGGAGCCGGTCGATGATGACCAGGCTGAGCGCATCCCCCGGCACGTCCACGCCCTCCCAGAAGCTGTGCGCCGCGAAGAGCACGCTCGGCGTGTCGCGGAACGCCTCCAGCAACTGCGCCTTGGGCCGCTCCCCCTGGAGCAGCGCCTGATACGGCAGCCGTCCCGCCGCCAGCTCGTACGCGCGCACCATGTTGCGCAGCGACGTGAAGAGCACGAAGGCACGGCCCCCCGTCACCTGGCAGAGCTGGACGATTTCCTCCGCGGCCGCCTCGATGAAGCCAGGGGCGCTCGGGTCCGGCAGATGCGTGGGCAGATACAGCGCGGCCTGGCGCGGGTAGTCGAACGGGCTGGGCACCGCCAGCGTGCGCACGCGCGTCACCGTCTGGCCATCCTCGCCATACAGCCCCATGCGCCGGGCGAAGAAGTCGAAGCGGCTCTCCGCCGCCAGCGTGGCGGACGTGTACACCACCGTGTCGAGCGCGCCGTACATCCGCTCGCGCAGCTCCTTCGCGACGTCGATGGGACTGGCGCGCAGGAACAGCCCCTTGCCGCGCTGCTCCGCCCAGTACACGTGGTCCGACGACTCGGCCTTCTCCAGGAAGGAGAGCTGCTCCTCCAGCTCGTCCGCGCGGCGCGTAATCGCGGCCAGCTCCGGCTCACGCTCGCCCGCGCTGAAGGCGGACAACGCGGCCAGGCCCTCGCGCACACCGCCCAGCGCGCTGGACAGCTTGCCCATCGCCTCCGGCTGAATCGAGACGGAGGCCTCGTGGCCCGACAGCCCCAGCGCCCGGGGGGCCTGCGCGAAGAAGGCGTCCGCGCCGGTGCGCAGCCGCGCGGCCAGCGCTCGCAACATCGCGTGCCGCGAGTCGTCTTCCTTCAACGACGCCACCGCGTCGCGCGCCAGCTCTTCCAGCCGGTAGTTGGAGACCCCCACGCCGAAGTGGCCGCTCGCCGCGTCCTCCAGCGCATGCGCCTCGTCGAAGACGACGGCCTCGTAGTACGGCAGCACGCCCTCGGTGCGCTTGCCGGAGCTGCGCAGCGACAGGTCCGCGAAGAAGAGGTGGTGGTTGACCACCAGCAGGTCCGCGCTCTCCGCGCGCTTGCGCATGCGCGTGACGAAACACGACTCGTACAGCGGGCAGCGCGTGCCCACGCACGTCTCGGACGTGGTGGACAGTCGAGACCACGCACTGAACGACTCCGGCAAATCCAGCTCGCTGCGGTCCCCGGTCTGCGTGTCCTCCGCCCACGCCTTGAGCTTGGGCCAGTACCGCGCCTCGTCGCGAGAGCCGAACTGCGGCTCCTTGGCGAAGGCGCCGTAGCGGTGCAGGCAGAGGTAGTTGTTGCGCCCCTTGAGGTACGCGGCCTCGAAGGTGAGCCCCATCTTCTCGCGCAGGAGCGGCAGGTCCTTGAAGAAGATCTGGTCCTGCAGCGTCTTCGTCGCCGTGGACACCACGACGCGGCGGCCCGACAACAGCGCGGGCACCAGGTAGGCGAGCGTCTTGCCCGTGCCCGTGCCCGCCTCCGCCAAGAGGTAGCTGCGCTCCGCGAAGGCCCGCTCCACGGCGCGCGCCATCTGGAGCTGCTCCGGCCGGTGCTCATACGCGGGCAGGGCCACCTGGAGCGCGCCCCCCGGACCGAGCAGGCTGTCGACGGTGAGTGACGGAGAGACGGGAAGCGTCATCGGGAGTGGCGAGCCTCGCGGGAGCGGCCCGACACGATAGCAGCCAGCCGCGCCCCAGGCCCGTTTCCATCCACCATCCATGCCCCACGCCCGCATGGCCGGCCGCCCCGCGGGGGAGTCGCCGCCCGCCGCGTCAGGGCAGGTCGCTGAAGAAGAGCAGCCGCACGCGCTGGATGATGAACGTGAAGAGCACCAGCACCACCAGCGAGAGCGCCGCGATGGCCGCCGCTCGCAGCCGCCGCTTGCCTGGCGACACCTCCGAGGACTCCACCTCCGTGGGCACCACCAGGGTGGCCCGCCGCACCACTTCCTCCCGTGCCCGGTGCGCCACGGCGTCGTCCGGCGCCCGCGCCAGCCGCACCCGGTACAGGCGGCCCGCCGAGGCCAGCTCCCCGCGACCCATGGCCAGGGTCAGCAGCCTGTCGTGCGCCTCCCACTCCTCCCAGTGCTCCGCCAGCGAGCGCCACGCCCCCATCAGGTCGTCCGAGGGCTTGTGCTCCTCCGCCATGAAGTTGGCGTACACCAGCCCGCACTGCGCGCAGGACGTGTCCACCTCCCGCCGCGGCGACACGCACTTGGGACAGTGTCCCGGCGGAGGCGTGAAGAGCGCCTCGTCGTCCAGCGTCACCGGCACCGCCGAGCCCCGCACCACCCGCAGGGCCGGCGTGCTGGCGCGCGCGGGCAGCGGCGGCACCGACGCCGTCGCGTCCTCCACCGAGGACTGCGTCGAGCCGGAGCCCTCGCCCGACAGCGCCGGGGACACCGAGAGCGGCAGCGACGCACGCGCGCGGCTCTCCGCGCCACACCGCTGGCACGACACCACCAGCCCGCCCCCCTCCATCCGGAAGGACTCCAGGGGGATGAGCCGCTCACAGGCTTCACACTGGAACTTCATGACACCACCTGACGCAGCGGCACGGGCATCGCGCAGCCGATGAGGGCCAAGAGGCACAGCGCGCAGATGAGCTTGCGCGTGGGACTGAGGGGCTCCAGCGGCGCCACGACGTCAGGGTGCCCGAAGCCCACCACCTTGCTCGTCACCAGGAGCCACAGGCCCCAGGACGCGGTGACGAAGAGCGTGAGGAACAAGAGCAGCGCGGCCATGGCCCGCCCCACCCAGTGCGCGTGACGGCCCAGCAGGGCGAAGGCCAGGTGCCCGCCGTCCAGCTGTCCCATGGGCATCAGGTTGAGCAGCGTGACGAGCAGGCCGAACCAGCCCGCGATGACCACCGGATGTACCAGCACGTCCTTTCCCTCCGGCAAGGGCCCCAGCGCCAACCACGTCAGCCCCCGCATCAGCAGGCTGTCACCAAACAGGGTCTGCACGCCATGAAACGTCTCTTCCGGAGCGGCGGGCGCGTGCGTCAGCTTCGCCATCACCCAGGTGAACAAGTCCTTGCCGTACGCCCACAGCGACATCTCGCCGGGGAACTGCGAGGGCACGTGGGGCGCGTCCACCACCGTGGAGTGCGCAAGCCCCCAGTAGAGGATGGGCAGCGCCACCACCAGGCCCGCCAGCGGTCCCGCCGCGCCAATATCCACCAGCGCGTTGCGGTGCGGGATTCGGTCCCGGATGCGGATGACGGCGCCCAGCGTGCCCACGCCCAGCACGGGCAACGGGATGAAGTACGGCAGCGACGTGTCCACGCGGTGGATGCGCGCGAGCACGTAGTGGCCCATCTCGTGAGTGCCCAGGATGGCCAGCAGCGACAGGCTGAAGGACAGCGCGCGCATCGCCGCTTCCCGGGAGACCTCGTCCGGCGAGTACGGCCGCTGGAAGTGGAAGTACAGCAGGTACGAGGTGAAGGTCGTCACCACCGTCAGCAGCAGCAGCAGCAGGTGAATCCAGTACCGGGGCGCGGGACGTGCGGCGGGGACGATGTCCATTCGGAAGCCTCGGGGTTTGGGGCTAGCAAGGCGAGATGTGCATTGCAACGCGAGCGCGCTCACCCAACGGGCGTACAGTGTGTCCGGACGGACCTTGACATGGAGTCGACATCTGGTACGTACCCCGGCGCTTGAGGTCCCATTCAAACGGACGAGCGTTCCCTTCACAGGGGTGCTCGACCACCGTCCAAGCAACACTCAACGAGGGGAAAACCATGAAGAAGCTCATCCTGTCCGCCGTTGCCGCGTCCAGCCTCATCGGCTGCACCAGCGTCGAGAGCGCTGTTGTCTCCGGCACCGAAATCGCGGCGAACGGTGAGGCCGTGGCCGTCATCCAGACCAACGCGCTGGGCCTGACCGCCATCTTCCACATCATCGACATCGTCCAGAGCGACCTGGACACCGTGGTGAACAAGCTCCTGATCGCCGAGGCGAAGGCGATGGGCGCGTCCAAGGTCGACCTGAAGTCGGCGTCCACCACCCCCCGTCACGGCATCTACGCCCTGTTCGGCACCATCATCGGCATCACCTCCTCCACGGCCACCGGCGTGGCGGTGAAGTAGTCAGGCCGCCGGCCCTCACGGCGGCACCTTTCGGGAGGCCCCCTGGCGACAGGCGGGCCTCCTTGCTTTTCAGCCCCCCTCCTGCCTCACTTTCTCATTCCATGCGCCTGCGCCTCTTCGTGCCCTGTGTCCTCCTCGCCCTCGCGGGCTGCCCACGAAAGACGGACGACACCGCGGCGCTGGCCGCGCAGGTGAAACAGCGGCTGGCGGAGCGGGACACCAAGCTCGGCGGGTATCACATCGCCGGCACGGTGAAGGACGAGGGCCAGGACGAGGTGCCCTTCTCGTTCGACTACCGCGCGCCCCAGCGCATGCGCGGCACGCTGGGCACGCCCGCCACGCGCATCTTCTCGTGGGACGGCACCCACCTCTTCGAGCAGTTGGACGGCGAGAAGCGCTTCACCACGTTCAAGTCGGAGCTGCCTCCCGCGAAGCTCGCGGGCTTCCTCACGGAGACCTTCGGCGTCTTCACGCCCGAGGGCTTCCGCGCGCCGCTCGTGTCCCACGGCGCCACCCTGCGCCGCGTGAAACATCCCCGCGCGCCAGAAGCCGTGGAGCTGGCGGTGACGCTGGGGGGCGAGGCCCAGGGCCTGGAGCTGGTGTACGTGCTGCGCTGGCCGGGGCTCGACTTCCTGGACAAGCGCTCGCGCGCGCCGGACGGCACGCAGGCGGAGGTCCGCATGGAGGAGGAGCACTGCGACGCGGCCCTGGCACTGTGCGTCCCCCGGCGCCTCACCCGGTGGCTGGGGGGGCGGAAGGTCGGGGAGACGGTGCTCTCGCGTGTGGAGCTGAACAGCCCGCCGCCCAATGACACCTTCACCCTCACGGCACCAGAGGGCTACGATGTGAAGACACGAACACTGGTGGAGGCGACCCCAGAGAACCCGCCCACGGGCGGTTGACCGCCACCTGGGGCGTCCCCACTTTGGCCCGGGAGGCGCGCGATGGTGGAGAACGTCATCTTCGACGTCGATGGAACGCTGGTGGACTCGGTGGACGAGCACGCCGAGGCGTGGCGACGTGCGTTCCTGCACTTCGGCAGGGATGTCCCGTTCGCCCATGTGCGCAGTCAGATTGGCAAGGGAGCCGACCAGCTCATCCCCGTCTTCTTCAACGACGACGAACTGGAGCGCTTCGGCAAGGAGCTGGAGGAGTACCGCTCCGCGCTGTTCCTGCGGGAGTTCCTGCCCAAGGTGAGGCCCCTGCCTCGCGTGAGGGAGCTGTTCCAGCGGCTGCGTCAGCACGGCCGACGCCTGGCCCTGGCCTCCAGCGCGAAGGACGAGGAGCTCCAGTACTACGTGCGGCTGTGCGGCATCGAAGGCCTGTACGAGACCAAGGCGAGCAAGGACGAGGTGGACAAGAGCAAGCCTCACCCGGACATCTTCGAGAGCGCGCTCGCCAGGCTGGGCCGCCCCGCGCCGGACGTCACGGTGGTGGTGGGCGACACGCCCTATGACGCGCTCGCCGCCGGCAAGCTGGGCCTGTCCACCGTGGGCGTGCTGGCCGGAGGCTTCTCTCCGGAGGACCTGCGTTCCGCGGGCTGCCGCATCCTGGTGAAGGACCCCTCGGAGCTGCTGCGGCTGGCCGAGGACTCCTCGGTCGACTGGCCGTGGAACGGACCCGGCGCCACGCCGCCGGCCTCCAAGGACGAAGAGCCTCGCTGAAGCAGCGCGTTCGCGCCCCACCTTGAGCACACCGAGGATGGGGCGCGAGCCGCGCGCGACTACCTGCGCGAGCCGCCCCGGCCGCGTGAGCCGCGCGTTCCGGTGGTGCCGCGACGGGAAACACCTCGGGTGCTCTTGCGAGCCGTGCCACGCTTGGAGCGCGTGCTCGTGGAAGTCTTGCGAGCCGTGGCCCGGCGTCCGGCGACGCGACGCGCGGTGGACTTGCTCCCGGAGCGCGTGGCGCGCACGGGCTTGCGCGTCCTCGAAGCAGCCGCCTTGCGAGCCGACGCGGACCGCTGCGCGGCGGTGCGCTTGCGCGCGGCCTTCTTCGCGGCGGCGCGCACCTTGGGGCGGTGCCGGGCCATCTTGGCCTTGCTGCCGGAGCCACCCTTCATCCCACCGCCGGTGGCCTTGTTCACCGTGGCCCAGGCCCGAGCCGCCGCCGTCTTGTCCGACGTGCCGCGAGCCTCGTAACCCTTCTCGATTTTCTCGGCCATCCGCTTCTGTTTCGCCGTGTACTTCGCCTTGCTTCCTCGTGCCATGCATCGCCCTCCAGGCCTTGCGCTTCACCGGCGCGGAGCCGGCCGCGCCTGAAAGGTGTGCAGCCACCCTGGCACATGGAAGGGGCGCGACGGCCACCTCTGTCCCTCCGCAACTTCTTCCGACGCACCGGGTTTCAGCAAAGCGAGGCCGGACACCGCCGCACTTCGAACCTGGAGCCATCCCCATGAAACGAGTCACCGCTCACCGTCGCATCCTCGCCGCCGCGCTGTGTTTCACCCTGCCCTTCGGGCTCACCGCCTGCGGCGATGACGTACCAGACGAGACCACGCGGTACGTGGGCGAGGCCGCGTCGTATCTCACCGCGGCCGAGGAAGACGGCGCGCTGGGCGCGGACGCGGTGGCGGACACGGACGCGACGCAGCAGGGGGCCATGGCCGATGAGGACGTGAGTGGCCTGGAGACGGAGCCCACCGACGACGGGCAGGCGTGCGACTTCAGCGAGCACCGGCGGACGGTGCTGGCGAAGTACGACGACGACGGGGATGGCGCGCTGAACGCGCGGGAACTGCGCGAGCTGAAGGCGGACGTGGGTGAGCGGCGCGACACCTTGCGCCCCCGGCTGACGCAGCTGGGCCGACGCGCGCGGCACTGGGCCTTCTGGCGCGTGCGCTGGGCCTTCGACGAGAACGGCGACGGCGCGCTGTCCGCCGAGGAGCGCACCGCGCTGGTGGACGCCATGGAGGCGCGCTGCCAGCGCCTGCGCACCGAGCGCCTGGAGCAGCACGACACCAATGGGGACGGGACGCTGGACGAGGCGGAGCGGCAGGCGGCACGGGAGGCTCGGCGCGCCCGCTGGGAGGCCCGGCGCCAGGAGCGGCTGGGCACGTACGACGCGAATGACAACGGTGTGCTCGATGCGGGTGAGCGTGTCGCGCTGAGGCAGGACCGGGTGGAGGCCGCCCAGGAGCGCCGGGCGACACTGCTGGCCACGTACGACACCAACGGTGACGGCCGCCTGAGCACGGAGGAGGCCCTCCCGCTGCGTCAGGACATCCAGCGCCGCATCATTGAAGGACGCGACGCGGAGGGCTGAACCTCTGCACGAGACAACCCAATTCCGAGGCAGGAGCGCCCTGACCCGCGACTTTTCTGGGAGTCTTGGACCTCCGCCGTCCCGCCCGCGTTGAGGAGCCGAGCAGCGGGCGACTCGGCTCCCCCACTCTTCTACGGTGGGGGCTGAAGCGGCTTCACGAGCCCGGCCCGCGCCAGCAGCTCCCGCACGCGCCTCGACAGCGCCACGTGCTCCGGGTTGGCCACCGTGAAGCGTTCCGGCGTCAGAACGATGAGCGTACCCTTGTCCTCGACCGGCTCAGTGCGCACGGGAGCGGGAAGCGGGGGCACCGTGCCCCAATGACGGGCGAGGTACGTCACCCAGCCCACCCAAATGTCGGCTTTGCCTTCTTCATCGTCCATATCCCGGTGCGCACGAGACATGACCACCGCCCAGTCAGGATCCCAGGCCACCGCCATGCCGCGCACCACTTCGGTCAGCACGGATGCCGCGAGGATTCGCTCCGCGTTCTTCCCCGGGTAGGGAAGTGACAGCAAGCATGCATTGTCGGTGCTGCATCCGACGTAGCCCCCGCACTGCATTCTCACTGAGACAAAGTTTGAGCCGGCGCCGTCGTTGTATGCCGAGACGGTCCAACCCAACTCTTCAATGGGGGGCCCGCCGGAATCTCGGTTGACGCCGCGCCGGAACGCCTCCGTCAAGGTGGGGAGGTCAGGGGGCATGAGGGGGATTTTCCGTCCCTTTCGCGGCTTGGGAAGCTTGTTCCAGTGCGCCAGCAGGGGGTCACACGCGGCCAGCATGTTGAGGAAGGTCGCTGCTCGTCGGGCGCACTCCTCTGGGGATTCCCGTCTCGGCCCCCAGTGGGCACCCGCGTAGTAGGTCTCAGGGTGGGCCCTGGGCGCGGATTGAACGGTCATGATTCGCTCTTCTGAGGGTACCAGGGGGCGTGCCAGGGTGTGGATGGCGGTGATCTCCTTGTCGCCACCGAACTTCACGCCACCGCTGTTCCTGCCCACGCCACCCACCCAGGAGGCGTCATCGTAGGAGTGTCCTGAAATCTGTTCCTGGTACGCCCGAGCACGAGGGGACACGCCCTTGCTCGCGTGGGGCCATACAGGGGCAAAGGCCGTGGGGTGAAAGGCCCGCGACCGCTGAGGATTGCGAGCCCTTTCAAGTGGACGCGGAGGGCTGAACCCCTCGCTTCCCAGCTCGCCCCCCGCGTCCCCGGGGATGTCGCATGACCGCTGTCTTTCGGTCCTCTTCCCCCGGAGACCGCTGGCCCCTTCGGCTCCGCGTGCACACCTTTTCCCGCACGCAGCAAGGAGGAGGTCCCCCTGGAACCCGCGCTCATCGAGCCTCCACGCCGGCTGGCCCCGGACGACGGGCCGGTGGCCCTGGTGGTCAACACGCAGTCCCGCTCGGGCAGGGAGGCCTATTCGCTCGCCCGGGATGCCCTCGCCTCGCGGGGCGTCATCCTGACGGAGAGCCACGCGCTGTCGAAAAGCGGACGGCTGCGCCGAGTGCTGGAGCAGATGCTGGCGCGTGGCACTCGCCGCATCCTCGTCGGGGGCGGAGACGGAACGCTGAGCGGCGCGGTGGCACATCTGCTGGGGCGCGACGTGACGCTGGGCGTGCTGCCGCTGGGCACCGGCAACGACTTCGCTCGCTCCCTGGGCATCCCTCCCGACGTGGAGTCCGCGTGTGACGTCATCGCGAAGGGCTATGCGGCGCGCGTGGACGTGGGGCTCGCCAACGGACGACCCTTCCTCAACGCGGCGAGCCTGGGCCTGGCCGCCGCGATTGCCCGGCGACTGACGAAGCGCCTGAAGCAGCGCGCGGGTAGGCTGGCCTATCCGGTGGCCGCCGCCGCCGAGGTGAAGGACCTGCGGCCCTTCCGCATCCGCATCAAGGCGGATGAACAGGAGCTGGAGCTGGATGTGCTCCAGCTCGTGGTGGGCAACGGGCGCTACCACGGCGCGGGCAACATGGTGGCGCCCGATGCGCGCCTGGATGACCGACGGCTGCATGTCTACGCCGTCGCCGCGCCCTCCTCGACCTCCGGCAGGGACGGCACGGGCCTGGGCCAGCTCCAGGACCTGGCCACGCTCGCGCGCGTAGCGCTGTCGGTGCGCTCCGGGGAGCACGGGGAGAACCCCGCCGTCACCTCGCTGCTCGCCGTGCGGCTGTATGTGGAGGCCACGCCTCCGCAGGAGGTGAACGCGGACGGAGAGCTCGTCGGCATGACGCCCATGCGCTTCGAGGTGGCCCCCGCGGCCCTGCGCGTCTACGCGCCCGCGCCCTCCTGAATTCCGAAATGACCCAGGCTGTCCTAGGCTGGCGTCCTCCCGAGGACGAGCCATGCGCCTGCGGTCCCAACGTCCCATCTTCTTCGCCGCCCTCCTCGCCATCGGCGCGGTGCTGTTGCTCTGGTTCCGCGTGCCGAGGCCCGGCACGCCCTCCGACCCGACGCCCTCCGCGCCTCGCGAGACGCAAGCCTCCTCCAGCGGCGGTGGCGTCACCGCCCGCGCCGAGTCCGCACCCGCCGCGGTTCGCGACGAGCCCGCGGCCCCCGACGAAGGCGCCTTCGTGGTGCGCGTGGTGGGCGCGTCCGGTCCGGTGGCGGGCGCGAACGTGCGGGCCTGGCGCAAGCAGTCGAAGGACCTCGTCGATGCGGCGGCGTCCTCCTGGCGGCTCGCGGCCGAGGGCACCACGGGCGAGGACGGCACGCTGCGCCTGCCCACCCGGCCGGGCGACTACCTGCTGTCCGCGCACGCCGAGGGCCATGCTCCCGCGCGGCGCGAGGCGACGCGTCCCGCGGGTGAAGCGGAGACATCCGTCGAGCTGACGCTGAGCGCGGGCGTGACACTCCAGGGTCGCACGGTGGCGGAGAACGGCGGTGAGCCGGTGCCGCTGGCGGAGGTGACGTTGCATCCGTACCCGGGGGCCGCCATCGCCTGGGCGGAGCCCGCGGCGATTGCCGAGGAAGCCGTGACGGCGACGAGTGACGAGCGCGGCCAGTTCCAGTTCACCGGACTGGCTCCAGGCCGCTATGGCCTCACGGCCGAGGCGCCGGGCTTCAGCCGCCGCACGCTGCGCTTCCTCCATGTGCCCCAGCAGGGAGAGCTGGTGGTGGGGTTGTGGGGCGCGGGCACGCTGGAGGGCTTCGTGGTGGACGGGAAGGGCCAGCCCGTCACCGGCGCGCAGGTGACGGCCTCGGGAGGAAGAGCGCCCGTGAGCACCACTTCGAGCGAAGGCGGCGGCTTCGCGCTCGAGGTCGGCGGTGGCGACTGGGTGCTGTCCGCGCGACATGGCGACGCGGTGGGCCGCGTGCCCGGCACGCTGTTCGTGGCGCCGGGCGAGACGCTGCGCGGCCTCACCGTGGCGCTGGGCTCGACGAGCGGACTGACCGGGCAGGTGAGGTCGACCGGCGATGAGGCTCCGGTGCGTGGCGCGGTGCTGGTGGTCAGCCCCACGGGAGCCGACGGTGAGCTGGCGCGCACCACATCCGGAGGCGAGGGCATCTACCGGCTGGGCCTGCCTCCTGGTGAGTACGACGTGCAGGTTCACGCTCCGGGCTTCGCCAGCGCCACGCATGACGGCGTGGTGGTGTCCGAGGGTGCCCACGCGACGCTCGACGTGAAGCTGGAGCCGGCCACCGCCGAGGTCGAGGGCGTGGTGGTCAACCCCCAGGGTCAGCCGGTGGCGGGCGCGGAGGTGCGAGCCCAGCCGTCGCGCAACGGCGGGGGCGCGGCGGCCACCACTCGCACGGACTCACAGGGTGCGTACACGCTGAGCGGGCTGGTGCCCGGCCGGACGTCGGTGCGCGCGCGGCGCGATGGCTCGCAGGGCTGGACCAGCCGCGTGGAGACCTTGAAGGCCGGCACGCGCACGCGCGTGGACCTGACGCTGACCGAGTCCGGCATGGTCCAGGGAGTGGTGACGCAGTCCTCGGGCAAGCCCCTGTCCGAGCCCGCGGTGGTGCGCGCGGTGCCACGCGGCGCGCCCGGCGGCACCTCCGACCTGGCGTGGGCGGAGACGGACGCGGCGGGGCTGTACGAGTTGGAGCTGCCGGCGGGCGTGTACCAGCTCACCGCCGTGCTGCCCCGCGCACGCTTCATCTACTTCCAGGATGACGACCCCAGCGTGACGGTGCAGGCGGGGAGCGCCGTGCAGCAGGACCTGGTGCTGGTGGAGGAGCGCGGCATCTCCGGCACGGTGCGCGAGCCCTCTGGAGCGCCCAGCCCCTTCGCCGTCGTGGCCGCGGTGCAGGGGGGAGACATGCCCTTCACCATGCGCGTGCAGGCGGACGAGAACGGAACGTTCGCCATTCCCACGCGGCCGGCGGGTGCGCCGCCGCTGCAGGAGCTGGCGGCCCACAACGGGGGGCGCGTGGTGAGGGTGCCCTCGGTGCGCGAGGGCCAGGGGTTGATGGACCTGCGCCTGAAGCCCGCGGCCCACCTGCGCGGCCGGGTGGTGGCGCGCGGTGGAGCGGTGCCCGCGGGCTTCACGTTGAGGCTGACGGAGGACAACGGCGAGGAGCTTCCATGGGAGCCCCTGGCGCCGTCCACGCGGCGCTTCAGCGGAGACACCTTCGAGATGAGGGATGCGCCCGGGCAGGTGGTGAAGGTGCATGTCCAGACGCAGGACGGGCGCACCGGTTCGGCGAGGGTGGCACTGGAGCCGGGCGGCAGCGCGAACGTGGAGGTGTCCCTCTCGACGGGAGGCGCGGCCTCCATCATCGGGCGCGCGGTGTGGAGTCGGGGTGGTGGTCCGGCCGCGGGTGTGGCGGTGTTCCTGGACCGCGCGGTGACGGCCAGGCCCGACACCGTCACCGGAGTCGACGGCCGCTTCCATCTGGACGAGGTCCGACCCGGTCCGCACACCGTGAGGCTGATGCCGCCCGAGGGCCGCGTGGAGACGCACTCCGTGAAAGTGACGGAGGCGGAGACCTCGGACCTGGGCGACGTGACGGTGTCCCCGCGCCGCGCGACGCCAGGCACTGTGGGCGCGGGGTTCAGCGAGGAGCGCGGTCAGGTGGCCGTGGCGTGGCTGACGCCGGATGGGCCCGCCGCGCGCGCGGGTGTGGCGGTGGGTGACCGGTTGCTCGCGGTGGACGGGCTCGTCGTGCGCGACAGGTCGGAAGCGGAGGCACGCACCCGAGGCGCTCCCGGTTCACCCGTGCGCCTCCAGGTACGGCGCGAAGGCGGAGAGCGCGAGCTGCAGGCCACTCGCGCGGAGTGAGGAGGGCCGCACCTCCTCGCACTCGGCCGGCACCTGCGCGGTGCGTTCACCGGCACCACCGCGCGGTGGCACTCCATCCGCGCGGAGTGACGCGGGCAGCACCTTCTCGCCACGCGCGACGGTTCCTGCACGGTGCCGCGCACCACCAGCATCGCGCGGTGGCACTCCATCCGCGCGGAGTGAGGCGGGCTGCACATTCGGTCGCACGCGCGACAGCACTTGCGCGGTGCGGTTCACCAGCGGAATCACGCGGGGGGCTCCCCTCCGCGCGATGTGATGCCAGCTACACCTTCTCCAGCACGCGCGACAGCACCTGCGCGGTGAAGTTCACCAGCGGAATCACGCGGCGGTAGTCCATCCGCGTGGGGCCGATGACGCCCACCGTGCCGAGCACCTGCTCCTGGTTGCCGTAGGGGCTGGCGATGACGGACACATCGCCCGCGGCGGAGAAGTCGCTCTCCGCGCCGATGAAGATCTGCATCTCGTTGGCGCGCTGCACCTGGTCCAGCAGCGACAGCAGGCGGTGCTTCTCGTCCAGCGTCTTGAAGAGCGCGCGCATGCGCTCCACGTCCGCGAACTCCGGCTGCTCCAGGAACGAGTTGGTGCCCTGGATGAGCACGCGCTCCGTCGTCGGCAGGTCCGTGGCGGCCGCGCCCAGCTTGAGCGCCTTGGCCGTCATCGCGTTGTAGAGCGCCTGCTCCTGGTCCATCTCCGAGCGGATGCGCTCACGCGCCTCCTCCAGCGGAACCTCGTGCAGGAGCTCCGACAGGTAGTTGCTCGCCCGCATCAGCTCGTCCGAGGTGATGGGGAAGTCGACAGTGATGGCCTTGTTGTGCACCTGCCCGCTCTGCCCCACCAGGATGGCGAGCACCCGGTCCTCGCGCAGACGGACGAACTCGATGCGACGGAACACCGCGGACTCGGGCCGAGGCGTCACGACGACGCCCGCGTGCCGCGTCAGCGAATGCAGGAGGCGACTGGCATCCCCCAACACCTCTTCCAGATTCGCGTCGTGGAAGAGGCCCGCGTGGATGAGTTCCCTGTCTCGCGGCGTGGGGTCCTTCAGCTTGACCAGCGTGTCCACGTAGAAGCGATAACCCGCGTCAGTGGGCACCCGGCCTGCGGAGGTGTGCGGCTTCTCCAGGAACCCCAGCTCCTCCAGGTCCGCCAGCACGTTGCGCATCGTGGCCGAGGAGACCTCGAACCCAGGCCGGCGAGCGAGCTGCTGGCTCCCTACCGGCCCGCCCGTGGAGATGTACTCCTGCACCACGGCCCGGAGGACTTCCTTCTCGCGTTCACCCAGCTCTTCGGACATCCAGGGGCTCTCACTCTGAAGCATGCGGCCAGCCACCGCGCCGCGAGCGCTCCACGAGACCCAAGTGTAAGAAAGCCTGTCCGTGGGTTCAATCCACGTCGGAAGGAGACATGCGGCCGAAGGGTGGTCCCCGCCCTCGCACCACCCACCAG
>NZ_JABUMQ010000291.1:0-14642 GCF_013336645.1 Myxococcus sp. CA039A
GGTGGGCTCCGCCATGGGCGAGATCGCGACTCCGCCACTGTGCGGCGACTCACGCGCGCTGGCCAGTTTCTGACCAGTGGGGGAGGTCATTTCATGGGTGACCTGTGGAGTTGTCTGTCTCCACCCGCCCATGAAGCGGCTCCCACCCACGCCCAAGGCCACCACTCCCACCAGCGTCAACAGCAGGCGTCGATAGGGATGGGAATGCAGCCGTCGCGCCTGGCCCTCCAGCGTGGCGTGTCTGGGCGAGGTCCATGGCGCGGGACTCGGTGGTGGACGCAAGGTGCCCAGCACCGTGGCCCACAGTTGTTGCAACCGGGCCCGTGCCTTCGATGGAGGCTTGCGCAGATGTGATGCCCACTCCGGACGGCGCACGCGGCGCAGGGCTTGCGACGGCTCGCCGTCCACCGCGACGAGCGGAGGCTCCGCCCAATCGAAGAGGGGCTCATCCCAGGCCTCGCCGGGTGTGTCTTCCAGGGTGGCGACCAGCGTCGATGCCAGCTCCGCGCCACTCTGGAAGCGGCGCGTGGGGTCCTTGTCCAGCATCCGCTGGAGGAGGGCGTCGAGCGCGGGCGGCGCGCGGGGATTCACCGTGGAGGGCGCGGGCGGCTCCTGCGAGGTGATGGCGGCGCACAGCACGTCCGCCGGCCAGTCGGGGAGGAAGGGGTAGTGCCCGGTGGCGGCGCGATACAGACAGACCCCCAACGCATAGAGGTCATCGGTGGCCAATGAGGTGTAGCGGGCATCCGGGTGGCGCCAGTGGCGCTGGTGGAAGCGGATGGCCTCCGGGCTGCGCAGGTAGAGCGTCCCCGGGGGCAGGGGACCCGTGGTCAGCGTGGGCGCACCCGTGTACACGCCCGCGCCCAGGTCGATGAGCACCGGGTCTCCCTCGGGGGTCCTCAAGAGGATGTGCTCCGGCTTGAGGTCCCGGTGCAGCACGTCCCCCGCGTGCAGCGTGTCCAGCGCCAGGGCCACGCGACGGAGCGTCTCCAGGAGCTGTCGGAAGGTGGGGTTGTGGTGGTCCGCCCAGACGTGGAGCGGAGGCCCGGGCACCCAGTCCATGACGAAGTAGAAGTGGCCGGTGACGATGTCCGGCCAGCGGCCACAGGCATGGACCGCCACCACGTTCGGATGCACCGCGCGGTCCAGCAAGAGGGTGAGCTCGCGCAACGCACGGCCCTCCGACGCGTCGCGGGCCAGCTTGAGGGCGAAGTAGCGCCCCGGCGCGTCGGTGGGCTCCACGCGATAGACGACGCCATAGCCCCCCAAGCCCAGCCGCTCGATGACGCGCCATCCGCCCGTGATGACGAGGCCCGGAGGAAGGGCGTCCGGATTCATCGATGGGGTCCGCGTGCTCATGGTCGTCAGAGGTCTCCTGGAAGCCGCTGAACCTAGCAGGTCGAACCCTCGTCGTGTGACCCGCCATGGTGGGTCACCGGCGGACAACTCCCAGGGCAGGGCTCGACGTGCCCGCGCGACATGGGGCGGAAGCCTCCAGGAGCCCGGCACCAGGCGCTCGCCGACCCGCAGGCCCGCTCCCCTCCAGCCCTGGCGTCCCCGACCTCGGCCGGAGGGCCCCCAGGGGGCGTTGTTCTCCACTGGTCGCCCGGCCGCCCCTCACCCGGGGAGGCGGAAAGAAGCCGTGCGCCGAGCCGTGTCTAAGGGTATAGACAAGCCCTTCATGTGTCCCATGGTGAAGACCGAAGACCTCATCGACGCACAGGGCGTGGCCGGGCTGCTGCAACTGCGCCACTCCAACAGCGTCAGCACCTATCTGCGCCGCTACCCGGACATGCCCCGGCCCATCCTGGACCTGGGCACGGGACGTCCCCGGTTGTGGCTGCGTCCCCAGGTGATGCGCTGGCTGCGCGCCCGCAAGTCCGACACGGTCCACACCGGAGTTGAGTGATGACCACCGCCAGTCCCCGTACCCCTCCCGCCGTGCTGCCCGGTCCCAATGACGTCTGCTGGTGCGGCAGCGGCACCAAGTACAAGAAGTGTCACCGTGGCGCCGACGCCGTCGAGGCCCGCAAGAAGGGCCCCGAGGTGGCGCGCAATGGCATCCGGCCGGGCATCATCAGCCCCCGCCGCGATGTGCCCCTGAACATCCCTCGTCCGGACTACGCCGTGTCCGGGCGGCCGCTGCGTCGAGGCGGCGGAGACTCCGACATCAAGACGCCGGACGTCATCGCGCGCATGCGCCGCGCCTGCAAGGCCGCCGCGGAGGTGCTCCAGGAGGTGGCCAGCCACGTCCGCCCGGGCATCACCACCGACGAGCTGGATGCCATCACCCACGAGGCATACATCCGCCGGGGCGGCTATCCGAGCACGCTCAACTACCACGGCTTCCCCAAGTCGCTGTGCACCTCCGTCAACGAGGTCATCTGCCACGGCATCCCCGACAGCCGCGCGCTGGAGGATGGGGACATCGTCAACCTGGACATCACCATCTTCCTGGATGGGGTGCATGGGGACTGCTCGGCCACGTACTTCGTGGGCACTCCGCAGCCGGAGAGCGAGCGACTGGTGCGCGTCACGCGCGAGTGCCTGGAGCTGGGCATCGCCGCCGTGAAGCCCGGTCGCCCCATCAGCGACATCGGCCGCGCGATTGAGACGCACGCCACGAAGAACGGCGTGAGCGTGGTGCGCGCCTACTGTGGCCACGGCATCGGCGAGACGTTCCACACGGCCCTCCAGATTCCGCACTACTACGAGCCGGAGGCCGACACCGTCATCCAGACGGGCATGATTTTCACCGTCGAGCCGATGATCAACCAGGGCGGCTGGGGCCACCGCACGTGGGACGACGGGTGGACCGCCGTCACCGCCGACGGCACCCGCAGCGCGCAGTTCGAGCACACGCTGCTCGTCACCGAGCAGGGCGCCGAAATCCTCACGGTGCCCTGAGCCGTCCTCCGCCGCACGAGGCCCCCTGCACACCAGGGGGCCTCCTCGGGCACCTACGGTGTTCCCACGTCGCCCCGCGGTCCGAGCCCGCCGTGTGAAGGCAGACAGTCTCCGGCTCGCGGACTTCCCGACACGAGGGCTTCATCCCTGTCGCGGAGTCGACGCCCCCGTCAAATGGCCTCCCAGCCTCGTCCGGACGGTGCGGTATCACCTGCGCCTGGCCGGGGCTCGACGTGTCTGGCTTTCGCGACGCGGAGCGCTCCGACGAGGGACTGTCCACGCGGTTGTGTCGCCGGAGGCGCGCCATGGCACTCGATATCGCTGTCGACCCCCAGTCGCTCAAGAGCGTCCAGGATGTCATCCAGACGCTGGAGGGGACCTTCCAGGTGGACTTCATCCCGGGCGTCCTGAAGAAGCTGGAGGAGAAGCTGCTCGTGGAGCGCGCGGCGTTCCGGGTGAATGAGTCGGCGCAGCGGTACGAGCTGGACCTCTACTTCGGACTGAAGGCCCCCGAGGTGGAGGACTCGCGGGAGCCTTTCTTGAAGGTGGGGATGAGCATCACCATCCAGCCGGAGGTCGTCTCCCGGGGGCGCAGGCCCGCGCGGTATGACGGCACGCTGGAGGTCCCGCTCTCCGGCGAGGCCGTCACCCACGTGCCGTTCGCGCTCTATCTGAAGAGGAGCCTCCGATAGCGCTCCCGCTGTTTGAATAGCAACAGCAATCAGCCTGCCAGGGTGATTGTGAGTTTGATGCCACGCGGCAACAGTGCGCGTGGGCCCATCGTGGTGTGACTTCGCGTCATTCAGAGGGCCCATGAATCCCTTCAGTCCTGAAAGGAATCGTTCCCATGAAGAACTGGGTGACGTTGTGCCTTGTCTGCATCGCTTCCGGAGCCTTCGCCGCGGACAAGACTCCGCCGGCCAAGACGCCTCCTCCCTCCACCACGAAGCCGGCGCCGGAGTCCAAGGCCGCCGAGCCCAGGACGCTCACCATCGAGGAGGACAAGGCCGCGAAGCAGGAGCCGAAGAACAAGAAGGTGGACACCAAGGCCACCGAGACCGCCAGCAAGCCGCTGCTGTAGCCCTGACTCGAAACCCCACGGAGGGCAAACCCCATGAAGAAGATGATGGCGGGATTGTGTCTTGTCTGGCTGTGTCTGTCCCAGGGAACGGCGCAGGGTGCCGAGGACTGCATCAAGACGATGAATCAGGGCTCCGCCACGGTGAAGCTCGGATTGTATGAGCAGAGCTGTATGTCGATGTCCTGGACCGGAGGGGTGATTACGTCGGACGTCACCTACAACTGCTGTGGTCCCAGCGCGACCATTCGCATCAACGGGACGGACTGGAATCGGCTGCTCGCCGAGGGCAAGCTGGATGGCTTCCGCTACCAGAAGGCCGATACCAGCAGCAATGGCTCGACCACGCTCTACTTCCGGAAGGTCGTCGGGAAGGAACTCACGAACATCGCTCCCGAAGACTTCTTCAAGTAGCGGACGTGTGCCCACGGGTGGGGCGGCATGCACGCCCGTGGGACTTGCCGAGCGAGGCGTCGTGGACACCCACTTCCTGCACGGAATCAATCCCTTCCTGTTCCGCTTCTCGGAGACGCTCTCCCTTCGCTGGACGGGGGCGGCGTACCTCGTGGGCTTCCTGCTCGCGTTCGCGGTGCTCCGGCGTCAGGCGGCGCGAGGTGAAGGCCCTGTCGCGAAGCAGGAGGTGTCGGGCTTCGTGCTCTACGCCAGCCTCTTCGGGGTCATTCTGGGCGGACGGCTGGGGTACGTGCTGCTGCACCAGTGGGATGATTTCTCCCGCGACGGCTCCGTCTTCTTCCAGTTCCGACAGGGGGGCGCGTCGGTGCTGGGGGCCGTGCTGGGAGTCCTCGCCTTCTCGGTGTACTTCGCGCGCCAGCAGCGACGCCCGTGGCTCCAGGTGACGGATGCGCTGGCGGTGCTGGCGCCGCTGGGGTTCTTGCTCGCGTACCTCGCGGTGTTCATGGAAGGCGCGCCGCTGGGGCAGGCGACCTCCGTGCCCTGGGCCGTGCGCTTTCCCGCCGAGGTGGGGATGCCGGGTTTCCAGCCCGTGGTGACGCCGTCTTTCGACGTGGCCACCCTGGCCTATGCGCCGGGGC
The DNA here is from genome assembly GCF_013336645.1 of Myxococcus sp. CA039A. NCBI lineage: Bacteria > Pseudomonadati > Myxococcota > Myxococcia > Myxococcales > Myxococcaceae > Myxococcus > Myxococcus sp. CA039A. Next base: position 5,038 of record NZ_JABUMQ010000291.1, read on the forward strand.
ATGAGGTGGCGGCGCTGGCGCACTCGGATGCGACCTTCCTCGCGGAGCTGCACCGCGTCCTCCCCGCGCGGCACCCCGTGTTGCTCTATCAGGCCCTGCTGGAGGGACTGCTGTTGGGCGGTGTCCTGCTGGCGGTGCGTGCGCTGTGGCGCTCGCGGCCCGCCGGGCTGCTGAGCGGGCTGTTCTTCGCGCTGCAGGGGGGCCTGTCCCTGGTCGGTCTCCTGTTCCGCGAGGCCCAGCCGAACCTGTCCTTCGCCGCGCAGCTCGAGCAGGGGGTGCTCCCACCCGTGCTGATGCTGGGGGTGGGGGCGGCCTTCCTCCTGAGTGTGCTGGGCCAGCGTCCGGACGCGGTGGGTGTGCCCGCGCCCATGAAGCTGGAGGGGTGAGACTCAGGAGGGACAGGGAGGCGGGTGCGCGCCCTTCGTGAGGCGGAAGCGCGCCGGCCTCAGGGCCTGCACCACGATGTGGCCTGCCTGCTCCAGGCGCAGCGTGGCGCCGGGCTCCAGCACGTAGTCCGTCGGGTCCGCGTCGAGCGTGAGCCAGAGCCGACCCTCGGTGCAGGTGAGCGTCAGGCCCTCGGTTCCTCGCACGCGCCGACTCCAGAGCGCGCCCTGGAACAGTCCGAAGCAGCCTGACTCCGCTTCCGGGTGTGCTTCCGGCTTCAAGTGACTCCACAGCGTGCTCCACCAGCTCCGCCGCGTCAGAGCGAACATCGACTCCATGGCTCCATGACCTCCTTGCGCGTCGCAACATGCGCCCTGTCGCGGGAACAGAACAGATGCAGCCGATTGTCATTGTGACCAGTACAGTCCCGGGGTGGGAAACTGTACCGGTCCGACATGCGGTCAGGTGTATCTGGGCAGCGGGCGTCGGGCCCGGTACCGATACAGGTCCCGGGACGGCATCTCGACGGAGGTGGCATGGGCGCGCTGGCACACAAACCGAAGCTGTACGAGCAGGTGGCCGAGCGACTGGAGGAGGCCATCGCCGCGGGGACGCTGCGAGCGGGGGACCGGCTTCCCTCGGTGCGCCAGCTCAGCCTGCGTGAGCGGGTGAGTGTCTCCACGGTGCTCCAGGCGTATCTGCACCTGGAGTCGGTGGGGCTCATCGAGACGCGGCCGCAGTCGGGCCACTACGTGCGTCGCCGCGAGCGCCCGCGTCTCGCCGAGCCGCAGGTGTCCCGGCCCGCGACGAGCGCCACGCCCGTCACCATCAGCGGGCTGGTGTCCCGCGTGTACCAGGCGATGAGGGCCCCTCGCATCGTCCAGCTCGGTGGGGCGTGGCCCGCGCCGGAGCTGTTGCCCACGCGCAGGCTGTACCGGGAGTTGAACGCGCTCACGCGCGAGGCCGGTGACGTGGGGGTGCTGTACGACGCGCCGCCGGGGTGCCCGGAACTTCGGCAGCAACTGGCGCGGCGCTCGCTCGACTGGGGTGGGGCGCTGGCACCCGAGGACTTCATCATCACCTGTGGCGCGGCGGAGGCGATTCACCTGTGCCTGCTCGCCGTGGCGCGCACGGGGGACACCATCGCGATTGAGTCTCCCGCGTACTACGGCACGTTGCAGGCCATCGAGTCGCTGGGGCTGAAGGCGCTGGAGATTCCGTGCTCGCCGCGACATGGGATGGAGCTGGATGCGTTGGAGGCGGCGCTGGAGCGGCGGCGCGTGGCGGCGGTGCTGGTGGTGCCGAGCTTCAGCAATCCGGTGGGCAGTTGCATGCCGGAGGCGCGGCGGCGTCGGTTGGTGGCGATGCTGGAGGCGCGGGGCGTTCCGCTCATCGAGGATGACTTGTATGGCGACCTGCACTTCGACGCGGAGCGCCCGCGCACGTGCAAGTCCTTCGACACGTCAGGGAACGTGCTGCTGTGTGGCTCGTTCTCGAAGACGCTCGCGCCGGGGTTCCGCGTCGGGTACGTGGCGCCGGGGCGGTTCCGCGAGCGGGTGGAGTTGCTGAAGTTCTCGCACACGATTGCCACGGCGTCGTTGCCTCCGCTCGCGATTGCGCGGTTCCTGGAAGAGGGCGGGTATGACCGGCACCTGCGCTCGCTGCGCCGCCATCTCATGTCCCAGGTGGAGAGCATGGCTGGGGGCGTGGCGGAGTATTTCCCGGAGGGGACGCGGGTGGCTCGGCCGTCGGGGGGCTCGTTGTTGTGGGTGGAGCTGCCGCCCAAGGTGGACTCACTGGCGTTGCATGAGCGCGCCATCGAGGCGGGCATCAGCATCGCGCCCGGGCCCATCTTCTCCGCGCGGCCGGACTCATATCGGAATTTCATCCGACTGAGCTGTGGTCAGCCGTGGACGCCGCGAGTCGAAGCGGCGGTGTCCACGCTGGGGAGCCTGGCGCGCAGCCTCGCGTGACGGGGCTTCAGCGAATGAAGAGGAGGCCCAGGCCCTGGCGGGAGGCCTTGTCCAGGGCGTGCGTGGCCGCGTCGAGCGCGCGCGCCGGGTCGCCGCGTCGCGCGAGGGACAGCTTGCGCTGAAACCAGGCGCGCAGGCGGGCGGAGCGGAGGAGGGGCTTGTAGTCGGGGGCGCCGGCCAGGTGCTCGCGCAGGCCCTCGCGAAGCTGGCGGACCTCGGAGCCCGTCCAGAAGCCGAGGGCCGGGTACACGCGCTTGAAGCCACGGCCCATGGGTCCATCCTTTCCGGGCATGCGGCCCGAGACGGTGAAGCGCCAGAGTCGCTGGATGGGCTCCGGGCAGGATGTGCCGACGACCGCCTCCGCCGCCTGGAGGTCGTACTCGCTGGGATGGAGCTGCGTGGCCAGCTCCAGGGGTTCCCCTCGTGTGTCCTCGTCCAGGTGGACGAGTTCGTCCGCGAGCACGTCGAGCAGGTCCCAGACTCCGTCCTCGAGTCGCTCGGGAAGCCGGGTCACGGTGTCCGCGCCGTGCCGGGACAGGTGGTCCATCAGCTCCAGGAGCAGGACGTCGTCATCGTCCTCCTCGGGGTCCTCCAGGCCCTCGGCCACCGTGGCGCGCATGGCTGCGAGTCGCGTGGGAGTCAGCACACCGGCGAGTCCCTCGGGGGGAGTCAGGAAGAAGGAGACAGGGGCACGCATGGCCTCTGTGTACACCGCCTCACGGCGGGTCGCGCGGGGTTGGGACGCCAACTGTGCCAGGACGAGTTCGCGGAGCGACTCGCCCGGCCACGAGTGGCTGCCTGTCGCCTTGCGCGGGAGGTATTGCCTCCGGAGTCATTCCTGCCTCGGGTCTCCCTTGGGAGGTGATGCCAGACATGTGAGGGATTGGTCCTGCTCGGGCTTCATGTCATTCTGCGGACCGAAGTCCCCCAGCCGCATTCACGCTGAATCAGGAGTGTCCCATGCGAAAGACCTTCCTCGCGGTCGCGTTCGTAGCCGGGTTGTTGACGGGTTGTGGTGGAGCGGAGACAGAAGAGGCGATGGACACGCAGGCGGTCGCACAGCCGTTGGATGCACGCGCGGCCTGTCTGGAGGCCTGCGCGGTTCAGAGCGGCAGGTGCTGGCAGAACGCCACCACGCCAGCGGCCCAGGCGTGGTGTCAGACGATTACCGAGCGCTGCCCCCTGAAGTGTGAGTAGTCCCTGACGGGGCGCGGGTTCGCGATGCCTCCAGGGCCGGGCCAGGGGAGACAGACCATGGCCCGGCTCATGCGAGTGTCAGCAGTTCAGGTTGATGCGGATGAAGTCCACCATGGACTCGTTCTGCATGCGGAACTGCAGCATGTCGCCCACCGAGGTGATGGGGAGCGGCATGCACAGGAAGGCGGTGTTGCCCGGGTTCCACGTCGGGGTCAGCGCGGGCGTCACGGCCGTGTTGGCGATGATGGGGAAGCTGTAGGTGCCAAAGTCCGTGTCGTGCACGGTGATGGTGTCGTTCTGAGGGGTCGTCGGAAGCGCCCGGGAATAGGCGCAGAGCGTCAGCGTGCAGAACGGTGTCTGGGTGAAACAGCTCCGAAGTCCGTGCCGCAGCGTGGCCACGGTATGACGGTTGGAGGTGGCGTCATCCAGCGTCTTGAGCTGGCTGGCCGGGATGCCGTTGGCCGCGAGGTAGGTGACGAACTCGGGCATCGCCGTGGGGGCGTAGGGCAACGGGTCCGGTCCTCCGCCGAAGTTGTCGGCCGTTCCGAAGGTGACGGACATGTTCGGGGTGCAGACGGTCTGCTCGGCCTCACCCAGGGCGTCGTCACCGAGGGTGGGCTCCTCGGCGGAACCACAGGCGGTCAGGGCGAAAGGCAGCAGTCCCAGGGCAAGCAGCGCGGAAGCGGAACGGGGCATGGAGGTCCTCCGGGTCGAGTGGGTACGGCGGTTGTGAAGCCGTGCAGGGCCGTCGGAGTGTCATATCCCGCACGGCCTACGAGTGAAGCCTGCAATAACGCCAGGCGCGAGTCCACGACGTGGTGCATGGGCTGCTCTTCGGCTGCTCCATGCGGCAGGATGCCGACGTCGTCGTCATGTCCAAGGATTCCTGATGAACCGTCTTCCTGTACGTCTCGCGCTGCTCCCTCTTCTGGCCACGCTGCTCGCGGGCGGTACCCAGGCGGCCGACCTGAAGGTGACGACACTCACGGTCATCCCCAAGCCTGATGCGGAGCACCCCTATCCGCAGGACGTCATCCAGATGCCGTTCATCACCCACGACAAGCCGGAGGTGGCCGCCAATATCAATGACCGCCTGTTCATCGCCCGGTTCAAGGCGCTGGCGCCAGCCAAGGCGGAACCTCGACTGCCAGCTCAGGAACTCGACCTGGCGGGCCTGGCCGGTCAGGAATTCGGAGTGAAGCGCAACGATGCGCGGCTGCTCACGATTGGATTCAAGGCCGAAGTCTGCGGCGCCTACTGCGAGACGGACCATGTCGCCTTCAGCTTTGACACACGGACCGGCCGCCTGCTCAATCCGCAGGAGTTGTTCACCCGTGCCGGAGTGCATGCGCTCATCAAACGCATGCAGAAAGAAAAACAGCGCGTCTACCGGGCGCAGATGGCGAAGCATGAGAAGGAGCTGAAGGCGTCACGCAAGCAGAAAGCTGATGGCGAGACGCTTGACGACCTGGAGGCGCGCATCGCCCTCAATCGCGAGTGTCTGGCCAGCAATGAGCAGGATGCAGAGGCAGCGTCCGCCAGGACCTCCTTCGATGAGCGCTGGGAGTTCAAGGCGGAGACAGCCGTTCTGACGGCGGAGCGCTGCAGCAACCACGCCTCGCGCGCGCTCGACGACGTAGGCGACGTCAGCCTGTCACTGCCGTACGCCACCCTGCGTCCGCATCTGACGGCCTATGGCAAGAGCGTGCTGCTGGGGGAAGGCCAGGCGTTGTCAGGCGATGTCTTGGGTCAGGTGCTGCGCGGTCGTATCGGCAAGCAGCCGATTGTCATGGTGCTGGAGAAGCAGTACGACAACTCGGTGTCCGGCGTGTACTTCTACGAGAAATATCGCAAGCGGATTGAGCTGAACGGCCAGGAAGAAGGCGGGAAGCTCGACCTGCAGGAGCAGGATGCGGACGGCACCCCGGTGGCGAGTCTGCGACTGGAGGTTGGCAACAACCACCTGCGAGGTGAATGGCTGGGCAAACAGTCCTCGCAGGTGGAGCTTCGCGCACCCTGAGTCGGATGGAGAGGGTGAAGGCCACGCCGATATCTGGCAGTGGCGCTGCCCCGCCCCAGGTCAGAGGCTGGGATAGTCGATGTAGCCCTTGGCTCCGCCGCCGTAGAGCGTCGTCTTGTCGAGCCGGGCCAGGGGCGCGTTCTCACGCAACCGGCGCACGAGGTCCGGATTGGAGATGTACAAGCGGCCGAAGGAGACCAGGTCCGCTCCCGCCTCGACGGCCTTGCGCGCGAGCTCCCCGTCGTAGCTGTTGTTGACCATCCATGCCGCTTTCCCGCCCGCGTCGCGATACGCCTTCTTCAGCGCGGCGTAGTCGAACGGACGGTCCGCCAGCTCACGCGCTCCCCCGGTGGCGCCCTCGATGATGTGGACGTAGGCGAGGCCGAGCTTCGCCAGCTCCCGCACGACGGACTCGAAGAGCGGCTGCGGGTTGGCGTCGAACGCGTCGTTGGCGGTGGTGACGGGGGACAGGCGGATGCCCGTGCGTCCGGCCCCCACGGCGTCAATCACCGCGCGCGTGACCTCCAGCATCAGGCGCGCCCGGTTCTCGATGCTTCCACCGTAGTCGTCCGTGCGCTGGTTGGAGCCCGTCTTGAGGAACTGGTCGAGCAGGTAGCCGTTGGCGCCATGAATCTCCACCCCATCGAAGCCCGCGACCTCCACGGCGTCGCGCGCGGCGCGCGCGTAATCACGAACAATGCCGGGGAGCTCCGCCGCCTCCAGCGCGCGAGGAACGGAGGTCGGCTCGAACGTGGGGACTCCGCTCCTGAACAACACGGTCCGGGTGTTGGCGACGACGGCCGAGGGAGCCACGGGCGCTGCGTTGCCCGGCTGAAGCTCCGTGTGGGATACGCGCCCCACATGCCAGAGCTGGGTGACGATGCGGCCCCCGGCCTCGTGCACGGCGTGGGTGACTTTCTTCCACGCGGCGAGCTGCTCGGGGGCGTACAGGCCGGGCACGTCGGCGTAGCCCTGCGCCTGGTGGCTGATGGCGGTCGCCTCGCTGATGAGCAGCCCGGCGGAGGCGCGCTGGGCGTAGTAGGTGGCGGCGAGGTCCGGAGGGATGGCGCCGGGCGAGCGGTTGCGCGTCAGCGGCGCCATGACGATTCGGTTGGCGAGCCGCAGGTCGCCCACGGTGATGGGGTCGAAGAGAGTAGGCATGTTCGTGTCGTGAGGGGAGGAGGGGAGGCGCAGCGTAACGGCCTGCGTTTCCCGTCACCACACGAACCCCAACCTGGAGGTCTCCATTGACCTGGCGGTTGGATGCAACCGAGACACACGTGTCAGCCAGTCCCGAGACGTTTTTCACGCCCGTGAGGCCGTGAGAGACATTCGGGGTCTTGTTCTTTGTCCTCACGGGTGCTTGGTTCCCGAGCTGTTTTGAAAAGGGGGACTCACTCATGAATCGTGGCACGAGACGGATGTCTGGCATCGCGGCGTGGTGCGGGTTGCTGTGCGCGCTGTGGATGGGGGGATGCACAGGAAGTGCTCCGGAGGAGACGACACCCGAGTCCGCCTCCGCGCGCGCCGCGGAAGGCTTCTCTCGTCAGGGAACGGTGCTGGCGGGGCGCAACCACTCCCTGGCCCTGCGCTCGGATGGGACGGTGTGGTCCTGGGGTGGCAATACCTTCGGACAACTGGGCAATGGCACGACGCGCTCGCGTCCGTTCCCCGTGCGGGTGTGGCGCTTGTTCGACATCCGGGCGCTCGGCGCGGGTGAGCTGCATTCGCTGGCGCTGAAGTCGGATGGGACGGTGTGGGCGTGGGGCAACAACATGAGTGGACAGCTCGGGGATGGGAGTATGACTTCGCGGCCCGTGCCCGTGCCCGTGCCTGGACTGACGAACGGCGTGGCCATCGCCGCGGGCTTCTCCCACTCCCTGGTCCTGAAGTCGGATGGAACGGTGTGGGCGTGGGGCAACAACGCGACAGGACAGCTGGGGGATGGGACGACGACGCGAAGGACGTCGCCCGTGCAGGTGCAGGGCCTGTCCGGGGTGATGGCCATCTCCGCGGGCAATGTCCATTCACTGGCGCTGACCGCGGATGGGCGCGTCTGGTCCTGGGGCGGCAACGCGGACGGACAGCTGGGGACCGGAGACCTCACGGGCCGCACCCTGCCCGCGGCGCTCCCGGGCCTGACGGGCCTGACGTCGGTATCGGGCGGAGGCTCGCACACGGTGGCGCTGAGAGTGGACGGCACGGTGTGGACCTGGGGCAAGAACGACGAAGGACAGCTCGGCCTGGGGTCGACTGGCGTGAGCCTCGTCCCCACGCAGGTTCCGGCGCTGAGCGGTGTCGAGGCGGTGGTGGGCGGCGGGCAGCACACCGTGGCGCTGAAGGGCGATGGGACGGTGTGGGCGTGGGGCAGCAACGCGAGGTCGCAGCTGGGTGATGGGACGATGCTCCAGCGGCTGTCGCCCGTGCAGGTGCCAGGCCTCACGCAGGTCCGGGGCGTGTCGGCGGGCGGCGGACAGCACTCGGTGGCGGTGAAGGCGAGCGGCGAAGTCTGGGCCTGGGGTTCGAACAGCGACGGGCAGGTGGGCGACGGGACGTATCTGATGAAGTCGGTGCCCATCGCGACGCGCGCGTGGCTGGAGCGAGTCGAGGCCTCGGGGGGGCAGAGTCATTCCCTGGCGTTGAAGGCGGACGGCACTGTCTGGTCCTGGGGCAGCAATCTGTATGGGCAGATGGGTGATGGGTCGACCGAGTCGCGCTGGGGGCCCATCAAGGTCACGCTCCCGGGGCTGCCCCTGGTGGGCTCGGTCGCCGCCGGAGGAGTGCATTCGGTGGTCCTCAGGGAAGACGGCACGGTGTGGTCCTGGGGTTACAACGGCTACGGCTCCGTCGGAGATGGGACGACGACCTGGCGAAAGCTCCCGGTCCAGGTCCCAGGCCCTCTGGTGGCCGTGGCCGTGGCCACCGGCATCCGTCATTCCCTGGCGTTGAAGGCGGACGGCACGGTGTGGTCCTGGGGTGCGAACTCCGCCGGACAGTTGGGCGATGGGACGGCACTCAACCGGACCCTGCCCACCTATGTCCCGGGGCTGTTGGGCATCGTTTCAATCGCCGCGGGTGAGGCGCATTCGTTGGCCGTGAAGTCCGACGGCACGGTCTGGACGTGGGGCTATAACAGCACGCTCCCGATGGAGCTGGACCCCGAGGAGCCGATTGGACCGGGTCTGGTGGCCCCGACGCAGGTGCAGGGGCTCGCGGACGTGGTGGCCGTGGGGGGCGGCAACAGCCACTCCGTGGCGCTGAAGGCGGATGGAACGGTCTGGGCCTGGGGCAACAACGATTCCGGGCAGCTGGGGGATGGCACCTTCGTGTCGCGGATGGCGCCGGCCCAGGTGGTGGGGCTGTCGGGGGTGGTCGCCGTGTCCGCGAATGGGGCGTTCTCCTCGGCGCTGAAGGCGGACGGGACGGTGTGGACGTGGGGCGGGAACTCGCTCGGGCAACTGGGCGGGGGCGTCTCCGCGTCGCGGCCGCTGCCCGCGCAGGTTCCGGGGGTGTCCAATGTCCGGTCCCTGATGGCGGGCGGGACGCATGCCCTGGTGATGAAGGACGACGGGACGCTGTGGTCCTGGGGGCACAACTATTACGGCCAGATTGGTGATGGGGTGACCGACAGGAAGGCGAGCCCTGTTCCCTCGTTGGTGCTTCGCTCGCGTGGGGTGGCCGCGGCCACTCAGGTCTCGATGGGATTGACTCCGGACGGCAAGGTCCAGACCTGGGGCGTGAACACGTGGGGGCAGTTGGGGGACGGAAGCAGATTCACCCGGCCGGAGCCCATCGAGGTGCCTGGGCTGACGGGGATGGTGGCTGTCTCCATGGCGTATTCCCATGCGCTGGCGTTGAAGTCAGACGGAACGGCGTGGGCCTGGGGGTCGAACTCGAGTGGAACCTTGGGAGACGGGACGCGGACCCAGCGCTTCAATCCCGTGCAGGTGATGCCCTCGACCCGGTTTCTGTCCATCTCCACGGGGTCCGCGCACAGCATGGCCCTGGCGGAGGATGGGACGGTGTGGGCC
>NZ_JABUMQ010000292.1:0-14620 GCF_013336645.1 Myxococcus sp. CA039A
ACCATGCCCCGAACCTCCCCGGCCCAGCTCGACTGGACACAAGGTTCGCAGGAGCCTGTCCGCTTGCAAGCCGGACTGATGATTCCAGGACACACGCATCGTCCGAACGGAGGCAGCAAGCAGTCAGGGGCAGGACTGACAGGCGGTTCCATCGTCCTGTAGCCAGGGTGCTCCCCCAGCGACCGACCAAGCGTCCCTCAAGGCGATGATGTGGGCAGGTCCGCGCACACGCGCAGGCCCATCGTCACGTCGCGCAGCGAGGGCTCCGGCAGCTCCCGGTTCGTCGCGCGCGCGGAGGTGGCCGCGAAGGCGAAGCTCCCACCCCGAGCCACCGCGCGCCCCGGCTCCAGCCACGAGCGCGTCCACTCCCAGACATTGCCAGCCATGTCGTCCACACCGAAGGGGCTGCGCGACGCGGGATGACTGCCCACCTCGTCCGGGCCGAAGCCTCCGGGCTGCTTGCCGTATGTGGCGTCGATGTTGGCGTCGTCTGGGCCCAGCCTGTCGCCGTGCGGGAACTCGCGTCCATCCACGCCCCGCGCGGCGCGCTCCCACTCCAGCTCCGAGCACAGCCGCGCGCCAGGAACGCGGGCACTGAACGACAGCCAGGACACGTACGTCTCCGCGTCCGCGAAGGAGATGCCGCTCACCGGGAAGCGCAGCCAGTCCTGCTCGCCCCGCCGCGCGCGATTCGCGTAGCGCACCGGCTCTCCCGCACGCGCTTCGTACGGCACATTTCCCGGCTGGAAGCGCAGTCGCCAGACGTCGTCCACCCGGTCGAGCGAGAGGTGCCCCGCATACCCGCCCGTGCCCACGTGGGGCAGGCGCGAGGCGCGCAGCTCGGGTGACATCGACTCCAGGAAGGCGAGCCAGTCGGCGTACGTCACCTCGTGGCGGGCGATGAGGAAGCCCGGCACCTGCACCGCGTGCTGTGGCACCGCGTTGAAGAACTCACGGACGCTGGCATCGGCGGCGCTGCCAAAGCGCACCTCACCCGGTGGCACGAAGACGTAGCCCGCGGGAATCGAGCCCGCGCGCGGCAGCCGCAGCTCCAGCCGCCGAGCCTCTCCGCGTCGCAACAACAAGGGCTGCGTCACCGGCTCGTGGTGTGACGCGCGCAGCGTGAGCTGGTACGGCCCGGGTGGGACGGAGACGTCCATCCAGGGCTCCGACTCCAACGGCAGCGCAGGCCCTGGCTGCTCGTTGCCGAGCGCATCCCGCGTCACGGGACGCAGCTCCACCTCCACGTCGCGCGCGGCGACATCCAGGGTGAGGCGCGCGGGCGCGGTCCACCGCTTCCAGCGCTCGCCTTGTGTGTCATAGAGCCGCAGGCGTTGCAGGAGCGTGGGCAGCGCCGCGGACTCGCCGTCCTGCTCGGCCCACAGCGCGCGCTCGAACAGAAAGTCCGCGAGCGCGTCGCGCACGTCCGGCCGCTCCGGCGCCAGGGCCAGGGCCCGCTCCAGCCGTCCCGAGACACCATCGAAGCGATGCCGCAACTGCGCGGCGCGGGCGACGCTCTTGCTCCACAGCCGGTCCGCGTCGAGCTTCTGGCCACTGCCGTAGAGACGGAAGGCCTCGGCGCGCTCGGAGTGGAGCAGGTCCTTGGTCTCCACCACCGTCTCCAGGGAGTGCCGGGCCTCGTCCAGTTCCGCGCGCACCTGACGCTCCAGGCTCCAGCGCTCGCGCAGCTTCAGCCCGCCGTACACCAGGCCCAGTGACAGGATGAAGCCCGCGGCCAGTGCATGGCGGACGCCGCGGCTGCGCACGAGGGTGCGGCGCGAGGCGCGCAGGAAGTCCTGCTCGCGGCGCGTCAACTCGCCCGAGTCGAGCACCGCCGCCTCGGCGAGCTGGCGAGGCCCCCACAGCAGCTCGCGCGAGTGGTTGTGTTTCTCCCAGTGCGCCGCGGCGGTCTCCAGCAGGGCCTGGACCTCGCGACGCTCGGCGGCCTCCGCGAGCCAGCGGGCCAGCGAGTTCCAACCGGAGAGCAGGGCCTCGTGGGCCAGTTCGTAGGAAGTCCCCTCTGGTGCCTCGCGCGCCACCAGCAGTCGGGCCCGGACGAGCGCCTCCAGCGCCGCGCGGTAGCGCACGTCTTCTCCCGCGAGCTCCCGGTCCGTCTTGCGCGCCCGGGTTCCGTCGGCGGTGACCAGGCGCAGCAGCACGCCCCGCGCCGCCACGCGCTGGTCCGGCAGCAATCGTTCCACCGCCGCGTCCGCGTGCTTCGCCAGCGCGCCCGCGACGCCGCCCAGCGAGTCCAGCGCGGCCTGGGCAATCACCTGGGCCTTCGCGTCGCGGGCCTCCCACAGCTCCGCGAGCGCGAACTGGAGCAGCGGGAGCCCACCCTCGGCCGCGGCCGTGACGAGCGAGTCCACCAGCGCCTCCGACTCGAAGCGCACGCCCTTCACGCGCGCGGGGCCGGTGACGGCGTCCCGTGTTTCCTCGGACGTGAGGGCGCGCAGCAGGTACAGCGCGCGAGGGACTTCCGCGCCCAGGCCCGGCACGGACGTGAGCCGGGTGAGGAAGTCGCTGCGACTGGAGGCCAGCAGGCGCACGCCACTGGCGCCCTCCGCGAGCCCGCCCAGGGCCTGTCCCGCCAGCGCCGCCTCCAGGGGCTCGGCCAGGGTCGCCAGTTCCTCGAGCTGGTCCACGTAGACGAGCAGTCCCTCGCGGGCGCCCAGGCGCGCCCGGAGTCTGCGAACCAGACACGAGGGCTCGGAGCGGAGTGCCTCGGCCAGGGGCTCCTCGTCCACGGCCAGGAGGGGCGCGAGCGCCGCGGCCAGCGCGGCGACGGGCTTGCGGCCCGGCACCAGTCGGACGGAGTGCCAGCGCCGTCCATCCTCGAGTCCGCCCTCGGCCACGGAGGGGAGGATGCCGGCCAGACACAGGGAGGACTTGCCCACGCCGGAGTCGCCGGTGATGAGCAGGAAGGACTCGGCGCGCAGCCGCTCCAGCACGGCGCGGCACTCGCGGCGGCGGCCGAAGAAGAGGGCGCGATGCTCGGCCTCGAAGGCGCGCAGGCCCCGGTAGGGATTGCCCTCGGGCACGTGGGTGGGGGCGTCCTCGCGCGACAGGGCCTCGAGGGCCTCCAGGAGCAACGCGGCGGAGGCGAAGCGTTCGGAGGGCTCGCGGCGCAGGCAGCGGTCGATGACCCCGGCGAAGGCGACGTCGACGTGGGGGGCGACGTCCGCCAGGGGGAGCGCGTCCTGGGTGCGGACCACATGCGGGAGTTCGCGCCAGACGACGTCCCGGAAGGGGCCACGGCCCACGCAGAGTTCGTAGAGGACGACGCCGAGCGAGTACACGTCACTGCGGGCCGTCAGGTCCTCGCCCGCCCAGGCCTCGGGAGACATGTAGTAGGGCGTGCCGACCAGCGCGCCCTGGGGGAGCGAGGGCAGGAAGACGCCGTCCAGGGAGCGCGCGGAGAAGTGCGGGTTGGCCTCCGGGTCCAGGTCCGCCGGCAGCTCTGGAGGCGCGGGGTTTCGCGGAGGCGGGGCGTCATCGGCTCCGGCGGCGCTGTCCAGGAGCTTGGCGAGCCCGAAGTCGAGCAGCTTCACGGCGCCGCTCTCGGTGAGCACGGCGTTGCCGGGTTTGATATCGCGGTGGAGGACACCCCGACGGTGGGCGGCGCTCAGGCCCCGGGCCAAATCACGGCCGATGGTGAGCACACGCTCCCAGCGCAGGGGTTTCACGAGCCGATCCAGGCTCACGCCCCGGATGAACTCCGAGATGAGGTAGGGCTGCTCGTCGAGCTGTCCCACCCGGTAGAGGGTGACGACGTTGGGGTGCTGGATGCGCGCGGCGGCGCGGGCCTCGACGAGGAAGCGGGCCAGGGCATTGGAGCCGAGCGCGGGGATGAACTTCACCGCCACCGGGCGTTCGAGGAGCGTGTCCTGGGCCAGGTACACACGGCCTGTCCGCCCACGACCGATGGGCCGCACGATTCGGTACTCGTCGAACTCCTGGGGCGGAGCCCACGCGTCCGGCTGCGGCGAGGCGGCAGGGATTCCCACCATGAGGGCGTATGCATCCCAGGTTGGAACGGCAACCCTGGCCCGGCTCGTTGCGACGCCGGCACGGCGGGGGGCTCAGGGAAGTGTCGGGTGGTGGGCACTCACCCTTCGCGAAGGACTCAGCCCTCCTGCCCTTCCCGCTTACGAGCCTTGCTCGGCTTGAGCATGTTTCGGATCTTGTTTTCCAGGTCCTGAGGCAGGCACGGCTTGGCGACGAACTCGTCGGCACCCGCTTCGCGTGCGTGTTCCGCGTTGCCGGCGAGGACGTGGCCGGTCAGGGCCATCACCGGGATGTCGCGCGTGCGCAGGTCCTGCTTGATGCGCCGGGTGGCCTCCCAGCCGTCCATGACGGGCAGGGACAGGTCCATGAGGATGATGTCCGGCTCGCTCGACTGGGCCTTCTCCACCGCCTCCATGCCATCCCGGGCGGTATCCACCTCGAAGCCGACGAACTCCAGGTACTCCGCATACATCTCGCGGGCGTCGTCGAAGTCGTCGACGACCAGGACCCGCTTGCGTCCCCCGCCTGACGCATCCGACGTCGCGGTGGAGACCCTGTCTTCAGAAGTGGGGGTGGCCGTGTGCTTCATGGAACAGGCGCCTCACGTGTGGGGAAACAGCGGTGGACAATCTATGCACGCATCCACCATCGCGCCCACCCCACTACGACTCGAGCCCCCCCTGCCCACCGTTCAATGGAGAACGGTGGGGACCGCGAGGACGAAGGTGGACGCGTCACCGCCGCACAAGCACATCGGGCTGCTCACTCGTTGGAGATGTACACCCGGATGGGCTGCACATTCGGAGCAGTGGTTTCGGCCCGAACCATGAGAACTCGACCCGAAGGCGTGACGGCGAACAAGGCACGCCTGCTCCGGGCTCCATCAGGAAGGGGCCGGAGCAGTCCTCCCCAATCCTCCCAAGCACCGTCACGCAAGCGGCGAACATAATATGTCTCCGTCTGCTCCGAGACTTCCGCTTCTCCCAGCATGGCCACTGGGTTTCCGGCCGGGTCCAAGGCCAATCCCAAGGCGGCAACCTGCGTCGCTCCCGCGAAGCGGCCCGCCATCGGTGTCCCTAGCTGAACCCAATCCATTTCATCCCAGGCGCGAAGCCGGACCCCATCCCCAGAAGCCACGAGATTGAGGGGACGCTCCAAGACATCCAACCCCCATGCACCCCCGGGGTTCTGGGAAGCCAGGGGAATGGCATGCCAGCCTCCCTCCTGCCAGCGTCGCATGTGTCCCCGTTGATTATCGACGCCTGCCCATTCGGACCACGTCACGAGAGGGCCCTGCGCACCACGAAACTCCATGCGCGACCCTATCATCGACGCTGTCGGGACCACCTTGAGCGCCGCTCCCAACTGAGCCCAGTGGTCACTCTCCCATCTCCAGACCAGGAGCTGAGACCCCTCATAACGCCCCGATGCAAAGCCCAGATGCCACTGCCCCGCTGCATTCCTGCCCAGGGAGACACCCCAGGGACTGAGCGGGCTTGGAATGGCCGCTCCCATTGCTTCCCAACCTGCTCCGTTCCAACGATGCACATAGACCACGGAGCCCAGGTCCTCGCTCCAGGCCACGACGGGCTCATCGTTGGCATCCAATGCGAGGGCAACGCTTGAAGGGCTCTGCGCGGGAGAGGCTGTGCGCAACCCGGCTCCCAACAACTCCCAGGTCTCTCCGGTCCACCGGCGCACGTACACCCCGTTTCGTTGCTCATCAAGCCAGGCCACGACCGGTCGTCCAGCAGAGTCCAACCGGAGCGCCTCGTAGAAAGATGACGTGTTTGTCCTCGACTCCGTGAACAAGAAGTCTCCCAGAGGCAGGAAGCCAGGCAGGGACCAGCTCCACTCCTCCCCGGCCGGCACCGGGTTGCCCGCAACATCCGTTACCGAGTTACCGAACGTCACCTTCACGAGCACATCCAGCGGAGGACGCGAAAGTGGACTCACGGTCACCGTCGTCCCATCGGCGGAGAGGGACACGTCCGCGGCGATGACGTCCGCACCGCCGAACATCCGAATGGAGTTCGAATGGACCGTCGTCGGGTCCAGCGGCTCCGAGAAGACAGCCTGAACCACCTGACCGACGAGAACAAAGGGAGCCCCCGTCGAGGGAGTGCGAGAAACCCATGACGGTGGAGACCGGTCCACGGTGAGCGGATGCGGCGCGCTGAGAAACACCTTGGAGCCCAGGGTCGCACGTGCGTGAAGCTCGTATTGGCCCTCCGCGAGGACCTGGGTCTCCCACTGCATTCTGTATGGCGGGAGAAGCGTCGCGACGCGCTCCCCGTCGACCAGCAACTCCACCAGGTCTGGAACGGGTCCATTCACCTCGACCCGCACATCGAGAGCGCCGTTCGTGGCCGTCCTCGGCGTGACGAGCCCCACCTCCAAGGATGGGGCACCCGCGTCGGGCGTCGCAGCATCTGCTGGCTCGACATGCCCCGCGTCCGTGTCTTCGGTGACCTGCTGAATTTCGGGAACGTCGATGCAGGCTCCCGCCATGAGCCCCAGGCAAATCAAACAGACGCGGAGAAGGAATGGATGCATGAGATGAAGCCGTGGCAATCCCTGTTCCAGCGTGAGTCGGGCGTCGAAAGCCCACTCTTCGCGGGAAGCAGGTGCGCGCTTCGGAGGGGCGCCAGGAATGAGTATCCCGGAACATGGACTTGAGTCCACGCGCCAGGATTCGGAGCCAGAAACACCAACGCCTCCGTGAGCAGGCTCACGGAGGCGCGGTCATGCTTCAACGAAGCAATGTCGACGGGCTCAAGCCCAGCCGGGTGCTACGGCGTAGGAGGCGTGGGAGCCGCCTGAATCGCAATGCCAGTGACCGCCAGGTCCGTGGTGATCGGCTGACCCCAGATGCTCTCGTAGGTCTGGTTGACGCCGCGCCCACCCAGCTTCGAGAACGCGACCTGGAACGGCACGTTGTTCGGAATGAGCGAAACCAGGGGCGTCGCGGTGACCGTCGTGTAGATGAACGAGTAACGGGTGCTGTAGCCCGAAGCGCTGATGGCGAAGACAGGCCGCTCGGGCTGCACCGAGCGAGTCACGTAAGGAGACGTGGGCTCGTCGATATTCAGCACGAAACCCTGGCCGCTGAAGTTGTTGACCTCGCCAAACGAGGCCCCGCCGACGGTGCCGTTGTTGTCGATGTCGAAGTTGAAGAAGACCTGCACCTTCGCGGCGTCGCTCAGGAAGAACGGCGTGAAGACGGGGGAGCTGAAGTTGATGTAGATGCGCTCACCATCGTTGAGCTGCTGCGAGGTGGGGGACGTCAACGACGTCTCCTGGTAGCGCGCCTCCGCGATGGTCACCGGCGACACGGAGCCGACCTCACCACCGAAGAAGTAGCCCACGCGAGAGTACAGCTCACCGGTCTCCACGGAGACAGCGCGCAGGTCGATGTTGTACTCCTTGCCCGCCTGCACCACCCCGTTGCCCGGGGTGATGGTGGCGCTGTAGCCGCCATTGCCCAGGGCCACCGTGACGGGCAGCGCCTCCTTGGCGTACTCGTCCGTCAAACGCGCCAGCAGGGAGCTCTGCTGCACGGGCTGGTTGAAGTACAGGTAGATGGGCTCGCCCGGCCGCACCATGTTGCGCAGCGGATGCGGATCCGCGGCACCCCGCAGCATCGCCACGTTGCTGCCTTCGACATTCAGGGAGCCCAGGGACGTATCCCGCGAGTTGGGCAGGTTGATGAGGCGCGTGGTGCCAGAGGCCACCACGTTAGAGGCCGGGTACGTGCCCACGTAGCCATTGGTCTCCGGCACGCCGTCGCTGTTGGAGTCCACCGCGGACACCCACAGCCGGTACTGGCCCTGGCTCAGACGCGCCAGTTCCTGCGCGGTCGGGATGCCCTGGAACGTCAGCACGCCCTGGTCGTCGGACGTCGCCTCGACGACCACCGTGCTCACCACGCGCGTGGTGTTGTCGGTGTTCGACAGGATGATGGTGCCCGCGGGCGAGGCCTCGAGCGTCGCGCGTACGTTCGCCGCGGGACGGCCCTGCGGCGTCACCAGCAGGAAGCGCAGCGAGCCGTCCAGCCGCGTCAGCGTCACGGGACCAAAGCTCACGTTGGCGTTGTTGATGGGCACGTTGCCGGCCGACGAGGGAATCGTCGAGCTCGCGCGCAGGGTGGCATAGCCCGTCTTGGTGAAGGTCAGCAGCACCTGGGAGCCAGCCGGGACGTCCTTGAACTCGAAGTTGCCCTTCGCGTCGGTCGTCGCCGAGAGCGGATCCGCCGAGCTGCCGATGGTGACTTCCACCGTGGCCTCGGACAACGCCTTGAGGTCCGTGCTCAACACCTGGCCCGACACCGTCCCCTTCGGCGTCGCGGGCGTCACCACCGTCACGCTGTCCGGCTCACGAATGCCGTCGGCGATGCCATCCCCGTTCTCATCCTTGAAATCATCACCGCACCCCAGCGCCAAGAACGGCACCACGGCCATGACCAGATGCTTCTTCATCATCCCCACCTTGAAAAGATTTGCTTGAGCTCTCACGCCCCCAAGAGCGTGGGGCGGACACTCTCCGACCCGGCCCCTCCACGTCAAGCAGGCGACAGTCGCACTCACACCCCTCCCACAACCGATACACCGCACCCCTAGGGATCACATCACACCCCTCCCATTCTCTTACTTTTCAGCGGGTCCCATGCGACCCGCCCTGGTGCGATGCGCCTCCGCACGCGGCTTCCCCGGCGAAAACCGACTGCTACGGTGGCTCCATGGTGGATGTGAATGAACCGTGTCTCGGCTGTGCCATTGCTCGCGGCGAGCACCGTCCCGTGGGCGGCATCCTGGCCCGAGCCCCGGGGTTGGTGCTGCATGGCGTCGCGGGCCCCAGTCCCGTTCCTGGCTGGGTCGTCATCTCCAGCGAGCACCATGCACGTGCCTGGTACGAGCTGGATGACGCCACGGCTCGCGAGCTGGGCGCGTTCGCCGCGCGGGTGATGCGCGCCCAACGCGCGGTCCTCGGCGCCGAGCACGCATATGCGTTCGCCATCGGCGACGTGCTGCGCCACTGCCACCTGCACCTGGTGCCTCGCTTCCGGGACACGCCTCAGCGCCTGTGGGGCCGCGCGGTGTTCGACGCCGCCCCGGCGGATCATCTCCCGGCCGAAACACTGGAGGCCGCCGCCCGCTCGCTCGCCGCCTCACTGACGGACTGAGGCCCCTCTCAGGGCCCCATGGTAGACAGCGACCTCCCTCCTCTGGAGAGAGGTACCGCCGTGTCGTCCGAGTCCCGCAACCGCGTCCTCGAGAAGATGCTCGAGCGGCTGTACGCCGCGCTCGCGTCCGGACCGAGCATCAACTGTCGCCCCCACCACAGTCGGCAGCGCCTGGACCTGTCCGTGCTGAGCCGGCTCGACGGCACCCCACCCCACGCGGTGCTGGCCGCCCTGCTCGGGGACAAGGCCTCGGCCCGACTCGCGGTGAAGCCTCCGGACACGCTCCGGGCATCCCCTGTCACGGCACGCACGGGACCCAAGTCCTCCGTGAGCGAGAAGCGCGCGCGCCCGAGCCCCGAGGCTCCGGACGACCTCGCGGCGACTCGAGCCACGGCGGAGGTCGACATGGACCTGAACGAGGCGCCACCTCTTCGGACCGAAGTCCTCTCCACGTCTCGCACCGGGACCTCACTGGATGACCTCGCGACCTCCGGCGACACCACGGACCTCACGACCGATTCGGGCTCCGAGGACGAGAGCCCCACGAAGACTCGCGCGGAAGAGGAACAACAGGCCCTGCTGCGCAAGCTCGCCGCCATCGTCGAGGATGCCCGCATCTTCGAGCAGGACACCGGAGCGCATGTCCTCCACGTCGGATTCCCGCTGCTGCACCTGCCCCCGAGCGCCAAGGACAAGCGAGGCTTCGGCACCCGGCGCATCCTGGCGCCCATCGCCTTCGTCCCCGTGCGCATCACCCTGAAAAAGGGACGCGCGCCCTCCGTCGAGCTGGCGGGGGCCGAAGAAGGCGTGGACCGCGTCGCACCCAACACCGCGCTCCTCGCCTGGCTCGAACAGCAGACAGGTCAGCGCTTCGGCGAGCTCTTCGCCGATGACGATGGCATTGAGCCGTGGCGCGAGGTCAACGAGCTGGTCGCCCTCGTCTCCAAGGCCCTGGAGCTGCCAGCCCCCGCGACCTTCACTCCCGACACGCTCCTGACCGCCGTGCCTCGCACGGACGAGGACGGCGGCCCGCAAGCCTCCATCCTCCCCTGCGCCGTGCTCGGCCTGTACCCGTTGTCCAACCAGAGCCTCGTGGACGACATGCGCGCCCTCGTGGACGGTGAGCCCGTCTCCGGACCGCTGGAGAGCTTCCTGCGCGTGGATGTGTCACTCGGGCAGTCAGCTCACGCGGGCGGCGGAGAGCGGAACCTGGAGGGCCTCAAGCTCGCCGCCGAGGAGCGACTCGTCACCATCGCGGACCCCTGTCAGGCCCGCGCGGTGCGACTGGCGCGCAGCCGCCAGGGGCTCGTCATCCACGGACCTCCTGGCACCGGGAAGTCGCAGACCATCGCCAACGCCATCGGTGACCATCTGGCCCGGGGTGAGCGGGTGCTGTTCGTCTGTGACAAGCGCACCGCGCTCGACGTCGTGAAGCACCGTCTGGACCACCTGGGGCTGGGGAACCTGTGCGCCGTCGTGCATGACGCGCAGAGGGACCAGCGAGACCTCTACATGGGGATCCGCGAGCAGCTCGACACCCTGCCCGAAGCACGGACAGATGCCGCCGTGACGAAGGAGCTGTCGCGCGTGGACGATGAGCTCCAGACCCTCCACGACGAACTCACCACCGCCGAGCGCGCCCTCTCCGAGCGCCCCGCGGGCGGCACCGCGCCCTCCTTCCACGAGTTGGTGGGCCAGTGGCTCTCCCTCGAGACTCCCGCTGAGTTCACTCCCTCCACGGCCTCCCTCACCTCCGCCCGGCTCGCGGACGTGACTCCGCGCGAGCGAGAGACCCGCGAAGTCCTCGAGCGCGCACTCAAGGAAGGCTACCCGGACAACCCCTGGCGCGAAGCCCTGGGCGTGGACCTGGCCACGTATCTCGCCACGCCGCTGGCCACCTACCGTGAACGGCTGAGCACCACCGTCAACGCGGCCCGCGACGCCGACGCCCTCGCCTCCCCGCACATCCCGTCATTTGGAGCGGAGCCCGAAGCCGAGGGCATCGCGCGCGCCACCTTCGCCGAGCAACTCGCCCCGCTGCTGGAGGCCACGAGCCCAGAGGTCCTCTCATACTGGAGCGCGGCTTCCGCGGACTCGGTGCGGACCGCGAAGACCCAGCTCGACGGACTGGCGCCCCAGGTCAAGGTGCTCGCCGAGGGGCCTCTCGACACGGAGCTCGCGCTGATTCATCGCGAGCAGCCTCAGTCCCTGGGCGTGCTGTCCATGGCGCTCGCCACGCTGGGCGCGTACCTGGGCATCGCTAGCAAGTGGTACGCCTTCTTCTGCTTTGCGCGGAAGGCAGGAGCTCGCAAGGTGCTCCAGCAGTTTGGCCTCACCTTGGGTGCCGACACCGCTGAGCGCGTCAGTCGATTCCTCACGGGCGCCCGCGCCCGCGCGCTGCTGAGCGAGTTCCACCGCTCCACCCTCGCGCTGGGCGCTGCTACCGCGAGCGGCTCTCACTCCACCAGGGCGCAGGGCTCCACTGCCGCGAGCTTCCCTCCTCCTTCCATTGCTCCGAGTTCCTCCGCCGTGGGCCTCGCCCACTCCAGCGTGGAGCCGGGCTCCGCCGCCGTGGGCATCTCCCGCTCCATCTCCGCGAGCCTTCCCGATGAGCTGCTATCTCGGGACCTGCGCACGCACAGCGCCCTCTTCGATGTACTGGGCACGCTGGACAGCACACCCCTGCTCGCCTCGTGCCGCGACGCCGTGCGCCGGGCCCTGGCAGGAGATGCCGCCGCGCGCGAAGCGCTGCTCACGGGCCTCCGTCAGTCCCCGGCACGAGGCGCGGCGGTGGTGAAGCTGGAGAAGCGACTCGCCGAGACCGGACTCCTCCGCGCCCCGTGGCTCTCCACCCGCTCGCGCGAGCTGCGCGCCGGTGCCCAACTGTCCCCCATCGCCTCCGCGTTTCAGTCCCGTCTGTCCACCGTGGAGGGAATGCTGCGCATGCGCTCGCTGCTGTCCGGCATGCCGCCCACGCTGGAGCCCGCCGTGGAATCCCTGGCGCGCCAGGGCGTGGACGCGGACTCCGGCTGGACGGCCGTGCTCAAGGCCACGCTCGCGGCGGAAGTCTCCTCACGCCTGCGCGATGACCCCGCCCTCCAGCATGTCGACGCCGAGCGCACCCAGGCCACCCAGGCACGCTACCGCGTCCTCGAGGAGAAGAAGCGCGGTCTGGTTCGCGACGCCATCCTCCACCGATGGACGCAGCGCCAGCGGGAGCGTCTGCTCGCGACCACGGGAGGAAGACTCAACGGCCAGGGCGCGGAACTGCGCCGTCGGCTGATGCTCCGAGGCGAGCGCGCCATGCGCGTGCGTCAGGTCATCGCCACCGGCCTGACACTCGAAGGAGGAGACCCGCTCTTCGACGCCCGCCCCGTGTGGATGGCCAGCCCGCAGACGGTGGCGCAAATCTTCCCGCGCCAACCCATCTTCGACGTCGTCATCTTCGACGAGTCCTCCCAGTGCCGACTCGAGGAAGCCCTGCCCGTCCTCACCCGTGCAAAGCGCGTCGTCATCGCCGGAGACCCGAAGCAGCTTCCTCCCACGCGCTTCTTCGAGTCCGCCGTGGTGCAGAGCCAGGACACCGAGGCCGAAACGGAGCAGGGCCTCTTCGAGGACCAGCAGTCCGAGGTGGAAGACCTGCTCTCCGCCGCCCTCAACCTGGACATCGACCAGTGCTACCTCGACGTCCACTACCGCTCGCAGAACGCGGACCTCATCGCCTTCAGCAACGAGCACTTCTACGACAAGCGCCTCCAGGCCATCCCCGCGCATCCCTCGCACCGCGCACCCCACGCGCCCCTGCGACTGCTGCCCGTGGGTGGCACCTACGAGAAGCGGGTGAACCACACCGAGGCCCGCGCCGTGGGCCAGCTCGTGAAGGAACTGCTCGCACGCGCTGAACCTCCCTCCATCGGCATCGCCTGCTTCAACCTCTCACAGCGCGACGCCATCACCGACGTCCTCGACGAGCTGGCGGCCGAGGACGCCACCTTCGCGGCCCGGCTCGCCACCGCGCGCACCCGCCGAGGCGCCGGCTCCTTCGAGGGCCTCTTCGTCAAGAACCTCGAAAACGTCCAGGGCGACGAGCGAGACCACCTCATCATCAGCACCACCTACGGACCGGACCGACAGGGCCGCTTCTACCGACGCTTCGGCCCGCTCGGCAGCGCGGGCGGAGGACGGCGCCTCAACGTGCTCGTCACCCGCGCCCGCCAGCAAGTGCACCTGGTCACCTCGATTCCACGCGACGCCTACACAGCCCTGCCGCCGGTGGAGGCTGGACGTCAGCCCAACGGAGGCTGGCTGCTCTTCGCCTATCTCCAGTTCGCGGAAGCCATCGCCCACGCCCACGCGGAGGACTCTCGCGAAGACGCACTGCCCACGTCCGAGCCCTCCGCCCCACGAGAACTCGTCGTGCGCGAGCGGGAGACCGAGGCGGGCTCCACCTTCGCCCGCGCATTGGCATCACACCTCGCGCGACGTCACCTCATCTCCTCCGACGTGAACTGGGGCAACGACGGCTTCTGCGTGGACGTGGCCCTGCATCACCCCACCGTCCCAGGCGACGTCACCGTGGGCCTGCTCTGCGACGGCACGCGCT
Source organism: Myxococcus sp. CA039A (assembly GCF_013336645.1). NCBI lineage: Bacteria > Pseudomonadati > Myxococcota > Myxococcia > Myxococcales > Myxococcaceae > Myxococcus > Myxococcus sp. CA039A. Next base: position 13,794 of record NZ_JABUMQ010000292.1, read on the forward strand.
ACCCCAAGGCCGCCGACCGTGTGGAGTGGGACCTCTTCCGCACCGCCGTGCTGGAGGGCCAGGGTTGGAAGCTCGTCCGACTCTGGACGCCCCACTTCTTCAGGGACCCCGAGGGCGCCACCACCCAGGTGCTCCAGACGGTGGGCGACCTCCTCATGCGCCAGCACCCAGCGGCACAGGCCGTGGACACCTCCAGCAAGCGCGTCATGCACTGAGCCTCAGGGCGTCTTCGGCGTCGACTCCGGCAGCCACAAGATGCCCAGCTCCAGCTCCACCGCCTCGAAGGGCTCGGCACGCACGCGCTCATCCCCTCCGTACGTGCCCAGCTCCACCCAGCGACGGCCCTCCAGGCGAAACACCTCCAGCGTCCGCTCCTTCGGGTCCACCAGCCAGACATGGCGCACGCCTTCTCGGGCGTAGATGCGCTTCTTCTTCACCCTGTCCAACGACGCCGTGGACGGAGAGAGCACCTCGCAGACCCAATCCGGCGCCAGGGTGAAGTACGGCGCGTTCGGCATCTCCGGCATCCGCTCCCGACGCCAGCCCGCCAGGTCCGGCACCAACACGTCCTGGCCGAAGTGAAGCTCTGGCTCATCCAGGAAGAGCCAGCCCCCAGGACCTCCCCGGCCCCGCTCGAAGGGTCCGTAGAGTTCGCCACCCAAGCGAGAATTCGCCCTCGCATGCGGGCTCGCCGGCCGGGGCATGGCGATGAGCTCCCCGTCGATTATCTGCCCGACCATGTTCTCCGGCAGTGCGAGCAGGTCCTCGTACGTCGCCGGCCGCTTCGGTCCCTCACCCATTCCCTCGCTCCTCTCCCTTCTGACTTC
>NZ_JABUMQ010000293.1:0-14580 GCF_013336645.1 Myxococcus sp. CA039A
CCCCTCCCCCAGGGGAAGGACTGCCATTTTTTCAGTCCGGCGTGCGAACTCCGCACGACCTGACAGCCCCGCCGCGCCAGCACACCCGCGCCCCACTCCTCCCACGTGAGTGTTTGGAATCAGACACGAGACATCGAGACATGGGTCAGCCTTACCCCCAATGTAAAACGTATTCACGCCAGCGGAAAAGTTTAAACATATCAGTCAATTTGAAAAGACCTGAGAAAACGGTTTCAATGCGTGGCATCGCTTCTTCCGAGGACATCCACGTATGGAATTGAAGACTCCTCCCGCACAGCCCACCTTCGCGACCTACCAGGGCGTCGAAATCGTCGGACAATCCATCCTCGCCATCGTCAACGGAATGGAGCTGGCGCAGGCCCGGGCGCTGCGAATCCTCGCGGAGAATGGCATCACTCCACTGGAAGCGAAGACGTGGTACCCGATGCCCGCGTTGCTGAAATCTTTCAGCCTGGTTTTCGAGAAGATTGGCCCCAGCACGGTGCGAACGATTGGCCGGAAGATTCCAGACAGCGCGCACTTCCCGCCAGACATCGACAACCTGGAAAAAGGCCTGCGAGCGGTGGACCTGGCGTACAAGATGAACCACCGGGGCAAGGGCAACATCGGGGGTTACCACTACGAGCCGGTGGACAAGCGCAACGCGAAGATGCGCTGTGACAATCCCTATCCGTGCGACTTGGACTACGGCCTGCTGGAGGCAATCACGGACAGGTTTCGCCCCAAGGATTCGCTTTGGGTGCGTATTGAACATGACCCCAGGAGTTGCCGTCGCAGGGGAGATGGGGCCTGCACGTACAACATCAGTTGGTAGCGCACATCGCAGGCCTCCAGGCCCGCGTGGCTCCCCGCGCGGACCTGGGCACGTCGTCAAAGACACTCCGCCAGGGCCGAACGGAGACATGCATCCGGGAGGGACATCCATGAAGGCCGTGCTCCAACACATCGCGGTGTGCGAGGAGCGGTTCGCCTCACACCCCTTCTTCGCGGACCTGAAGCAGGACCGACCGATAGAACAGGTGATGGCATTCGCGCCTCGCCTCACCTTCTGGGTGATGACGTTCCAGGATGTGCTGCGCCTCAACGCGCACTTCATCCAGGACGCGCACCTGAAGGAGCTCGCCACGCATCACCATGCGGAGGAAGGCGGGCATGACCAGTGGTTCGAGGACGATATCGCCCAGCTCACCGGGGGCTCGCTGAGCATCGGCGCGCTCTACGGCAAGGCTCACGCGAAGACGCGCGACGCCGCCTACTCCATCATCAGCGAAGTCTACCGCTCGGTGGATGACCGGCTGCGCATCGTCCTCTTGTGGGCGCTGGAGTCCACCAGTCACGTGTTCTTCAGCCGCACCGCGGTCATCAGCGCGACACAGGGCGCGGACGACAAGCTCAAGTACTTCTCCGACCACCACATGCAGGCCGAAGCGCAGCACGCCATGTTCGAGCAGCAGCTGGCGGAGGAGCTGGAGGCCATGGTGCTGGCGCCGGAGGTGCGCGAGGACGCGCTGGCCATGGTGAACCGCATCTACGCGGCGTTCGACACCATGTTCGACGGGCTGCGCATCCACCTGGAGCACGAGCGCGCCGACCAGACGGAGCCGCGCCGCGCCACGCTGGCCCCGGCCGCGAACGCGGAGGCAGAGGAGCCCTTCGAGCTGGATGAGGCTGACTTCAGCGACGTGGCGCTGGCGGTGGACCGGGCCGCCTGAGGCGACCCGCGGCAGGTCCGACTACTTCGAGGGCGGGGAGAGCACCAGGATGAGCTCTCCGCCCACGTGTTTGCCCGCCTTCTGATAGACGGCGCCCTGCCGGCCCAGCTCCACGTCCAGCGTGGGCTGGCGCGGAATGGCCACGCGCACGGTGGCGGTGCCTTCCTTCATGCCCAGCAGGAGCAGCGACGCGTTGCTGCCGTTGGGCAGCTTCACCTCGGTGGCCGTCTTCGCGCCCACTTCCAGCTTCTCGTTGGACAGGCGCTTGAAGGACGTGAAGTTGAAGTTCTGCTTCTGGAACTGCTCCTTCATCTTCGCCAGCTCCGGGGGCTCCACTTCCGAGCCCTTCTTGGAGGCGAGCACCACCTCCACCTGGATGCTGACCTTCTGCTCCTCCTGGGCCTGGCCGACCACCGGCATCAGCAAGCCCAGGCCCAGCACGGCCAGCAGCAGCCGGCCGGACAACGCGTTCTTCTTCACAAGGGACCTCCCGAGGGGCGCTCCACGTCGGTCTTCGGCTTGCCCAGGGGCTTGGGCCCCTTGCCTTTGTTGCGAAGCCCGCCGCCAATGTCCTCTTCCAGCTCCTCGTCCTCTTCCGACGGGGAGCCGTCCTGCGTCTCTTCATCCACCAGCCAGATGATGGTGCCACCGTTGTCGGTTTCCATCACCACCGGCGCCACGCGGGCGTCCTGATAGGGCTGGATGGACTTCACCGTCATCCGCTCCGCGCCGTAACCCACCGGGGCCTTGTCGCTGAGCAGCAGCGGCAGCCCCACCAGCACGAGCACCGCCGCCGTCGCCAGCGAGGAGACCATCGCCGTGCGCTGGTAGAGGAACATTTCGGACAGCGCCAGCTTCAGTCGCTCCAGGAGGGGCGGCTTCTCCGGCGTCACCCGCGCCATGACCTTCTGCGCGAAGTCCTTGAAGTCGACGTCATCCACCGCCATGTCCAGGCCGACCCGGAGCAGGCCCGACTCGGCCCGCAGGTCCGCCGCGCGCCCCGTGCAGTCGCGGCACGCGCCAAGATGACGCTCCACGTTCACCCGCTCCGCGGGGGTCAGCTCCCCGTCGACATACGGGGAGAGCATGGGGACAAAACGCTCACATGCGGGATTTCCGGCCATAACCTTCACCCTGCTCGGTGGTGGATGCTGCGAACGCTGTGACGCGGGGGTCCCTCAGATATTCGAGGGCCCTTCATTCGCTGCCCACTCCGCTCTTCGCTTCGTCCAACTCCAGGTATTCACTCAGGATTTTCTGGACCTTCGCCCGGGCATGGAAGAGGCGGCTCATCACCGTGCCCTTGGGAATGTCGAGCGTCCGGGCCAGGTCCTCGTAGGACATGCCTTCGATCTCCCGGAGGAGGAGGATGGCGCGGTGCTTCTCGGGCACCGTGGCGAGCGCTTCCTGAATCTTCTCCGCCAGCTCACGCCGCAGCGCGCTCTTCTGGGGATTGGTGCCCAGGCGGCTGCCGAGCGCGCCGATGCGGGCCTCGGACAGGTCCATGGCCTGGTTCTCGTCGAACTCCACCGCCTCGCCTCCACCTCCGCGCTTGCGCAGCACGTCGATGCAGATGTTCACGGTGATGCGGTAGAGCCAGGTGTAGAACGACGAGTCGCCCTTGAAGTGGTCCAGGTACTTGTAGACCTTGACGAACGCCTCCTGGGAGACGTCCATCGATTCCTCCTTGTCCTTGAGCATGCCGAGCGCAACTGCGTACACCTTGCGCTGGTAACGCTCGACGAGGAGTTTGAACGCGCGCTGGTCGCCGCTCCGGACGCGCTTGACGAGTGTAAGGTCGTCGGTTGCCAATGGGTGCGGCAACGTACCACAAGCCGGCCAACGCCGAGGACTTTCCACCGCCAGGCAGCCTCCCCGGCAAGTCTCCCTAGAGGCTCACGAGCGCCAGCACCAGGAGGGCGATGCCCGCCAGGGCCAGCATGGCCCCGAAGGCCGCCCTGTCCCACTGCCCCTGCGACACCGCCCCGTCCTCGGGGTCCGCGCGGAACCGGTGCAGCACGTTCCAGAGCATTTGCGGCCCCAACCGCTTGCCCGAGGAGCGGCGCCGGCCGTCGGAATCCGAGGGCTGTTCGTCGGAATCCTCGGACTCGGACGCCCTCATGCCCAGCGGCGCGGGGCCGCCCCGGAGCGTGTCCGGTCCCCGGGCCTGCATGGCGAGAGCTCCCTCGGCCACCCCCTCCTTGCGGACGGCGGCCTCCGAGTGGCGGACCTCCGGGGGCGGCTCCAGCCGGACGGTGGCCACGCGCTCGCGGGCCTCGTCGGGTGTCCTGGCCTCCAGCACCCACAGGCCCTGCGTCACCCCGTCCTGGCCGGTGCGCGCGTCGCGCAGCTCCGCGAAGCCCTGGCCCTTGAGCGACTCGCGGAAGGCCTCCTGCCCCTCCTTCTGGGGCGGCTGGGCCACGGCGGCCTCGGCGTAGGCGGCGAAGAAGGCCCACAGCCGGGTGGCGCGCTCGGTGCTCGACAGCTGCGAGGGCTTGAGGTGCTGGGCCAGCAGCGCCGCGTCCGAGCCGAAGCGCAAGCCCAGCTCCTCCTGGCCCGCCACCTTCTCGAGCCCGGGGGGAATCAGCTCCGCCACCTTGCGCAGCGGCGCCCGCTCGGTGCCACCCAGGGTGGGATGGCCGCCGGGGATGGCGCCCCTGGTCCGGAAGGCGTCGTGCTTCCCATGGCCCCCACCCTCCAGCCCGCCACCCTCGGGGACCTTGGGGCCGCGCGGCCCTCCCGCGGGCGACTTGAGGATGAGCTGGGCGAGCCGGCTGAAGTTGGAGGTGATTCGCGAGGAAGCGGACATGAGCGGTGCCTCGTCATCCGTCGTGGGAAGGGGCGTCTCTGGCACGTCCCCGGTGGGCTCCGCCGAAGGACTCCGGGAGCCTAACGCGGGCGCGTCCCGGGGGCTGTTTTGGGAGCTGAACGAAGTGTCCGCCAGCGACGCCGTGCCCCGGGGAGCATTTCCGCTCTCACGCGGTGTGTCGGAGACGGGGGCACGCCAGATGCGGGTGGGCTCCGCGCCTTCTGGCTCCATGCCATCCGCCAGCAGGGGCAGCCCCGCTGGGGGCGTCCGAGGACTGGCGCCCGAGTTGGACGACGCGCGCGGGCCATGCTCGCCACGAGGCTCCCCGCCGCCCCTTCCTGCCCGGGGGCCGTCGCGGGGCCCCCTCATGTCGCCGACGTGGCCCATTTCCCAGATTCTCGCCCGGAGCGAGGATCAGGTTGCGGCCAACTACTCGCCTTCGCGTTCCACCTCGACGGGCGTGGTCATTCCGTTGGCGTCCAGACGCACTCGGTAGACGGAGTTCAGCCCGTCGCCGTCGAAGTCGCCGCGCGCCAGGCACGACACCTCGGGCTCTCCCACGGGGCTCTCCTGCACCACCACCTCGTACTGGAAGCGCACCTTCCCCTCCGGCTCGAAGCCGAGGCGGTGGAAGACGTCGTTCTCCGGGAAGGGCACCGACTCGCCGCCGCGCGGCACGTCCCGGGGCGTGGGGCCCGCGACCTGATAGGCGCCATGCTCGTCGCGGTACGCCTGCACCGCGTCACACAGCGCCAGCACGTTGAGGCGCGCCTCGGTGTCGGTGGGTCGCTCGCTCGACTGCCCGACGTGCCGGAGGCCGAGGACGCCCAGGATGGCGGCGAGGACTCCCAGCCCGGCGGCGAGCAGGGGCCACCGCTTGAGGAGGTTGCCCGGCGGGGACGGAGGCGGCGGGGATGTGGAGGGGTCGGACATGGGCCTCAGCTCTCCCGCGTCCAGGCGGCCCAGTCGCGGGGCTGCTTCAGCACGTCCACCAGCCGGGACTCCCAGCTTCCGGGCTCCGGGTGATGGTCATAGCGCCACCGCGTCTGGGGCGGCAGGGACATGAGGATGGACTCGGTGCGCCCGCGCGTCTCCAGCCCGAAGACGGTGCCGCGGTCATAGACGAGGTTGAACTCCACGTAGCGCCCGCGCCGCACCTCCTGCCAGAAGCGCTGGGCCTCGGAGAAGGGCGTGTCCTTGCGTCGCTCGGCGATGGGCAGGTACGCGTCCAGGAAGGCCCGGCCGCAGTCGCGCACGAAGTCCAGCTCGCGCTCCAGGTCGCCGCCCATGTTCTCGAAGAAGATGCCGCCCACGCCGCGCGTCTCCTCCCGGTGACGCAGGTGGAAGTACTGGTCGCACGCGGCCTTGAAGCGCGGGTAGTACGCCAGGTCGTGCGCGTCACACGCGGCCTTGTGCACGCGGTGGAAGTGCGCCGCGTCCTCTTCGTAGAGGTAGTACGGCGTCAGGTCCGCGCCGCCGCCGAACCACGCCTTCCCGCCCTGATGGATGAAGCGGTAGTTGGCGTGCACGGTGGGCACGTGAGGGTTGCGCGGGTGCAGGACGAGGGAGATGCCGCCGGCCCAGAAGGAGCGCCCCTCACCCTGGAGCTTCTTGGCGAACTGGTCCTCCAGCTCTCCGAAGACCACCGACGTGTTGACGCCCGCCTTCTCCAGCACGGCGCCGTCCTCCAACACGCGGCTGCGTCCACCGCCCCCGCCGGGCCGCGTCCAGGCGTCCTCGCGAAAGCGTCCCGTGCCGTCCAGGCGCTCCAGTGCGCCGCAGATGTCGTCCTGCAGCGACTGGGTGAAGGCGGCCATCCGCTCCTTCAGACTCTCCACGTCCACCTTCGTCATGCGTGCTCCTGGCGATTGCCGCTACGGCGCGGAGTAGTCGGCCGGCGCCTCGAAGTCCACAGGCGGAACGGGGGGCGCGTTGTGGCCCGCCGCATCGAACGCCTCGATGCGCGCCCGGTAGCTGCGGCCATCCTCCATGGCGAACGTCCCGCTGCACGCCTCGTGGCCGATGAAGGCCGTGTTGTTGTGCACCGGCACCACGTACTGCTGGATGCTGGGGCCCGGACGCCGGGGCTCCAGCTTCACCACGAGATACGCGGGGCTCTCCTCCTTCAACGACAGGTTGAGGCGCACGAAGCGCGCGGTGCCCTGGGCCGTGCGGCGCAGGAAGCCCTCCGAGACGGCGGGGCGCTTCTGCCAGCGCGGCGGCTGGGTGTCGGCGCCCTTGCCCGTGTTCCATTCGGGCAGCGCCCCCGCCCTGCCGTTGAGCACGGCGACGTTGGGCAGCAGCTCGTCGAGCCGCAGCGTGTAGCGCTTGTCCGGCTCCAGCTTGCCCACCACCTTGAGGACGATGGTGGCTCGACCCAGGCTGCTCTCCCAGCCGCGCTGCGCCTTCACCTCCACCTCGTGGGTGTCCGCCACCAGCCGCAGCTTCTTGCCCACCAGCGCGACCACGGACTCCCGGGCCGTACCCACGCCCTCCAGCAGGAAGCGGCTGTTGATGGGGACGATGGCGCCGGGCGTGGGAAACAGCTGCACTCCGTCACCCAGGCATTGGGCGGAGGCGGCACGAGCGCACAGCAGCACGAACAATGAGACGAGGATTCTGAGCACGATTTCCCAAGTCTGCGCCCCTGCGGGATGGATGCCAACCCGTTCAGTGTCCCCGGCGATATGGGGGACACGCACCGTGCGTTTCCAGGAATAGTCCCCCGCGCGCCGGGCCCCGGGCTCGCGGGCAGCTGCTCCCTCCGTTTTCCTCCGGGGACTTTCCGAGAACATCACCATGCGCTCACGCCTTTCGACGTGGGTGACGGTCGGGCTCCTGTGGGGAGCCTGCGGCTGCGCCGTCACGCCTGAAACCCGCCAGCAGTTGGTGGAGACCACCAGCGGCAACGCCATCTACAACCTGTCGGCGGACGCCCTGCTGACGACGACGCGGCGCCTGCTCGCGGAGCAGAAGTACGAGCTGCTCCCCAGCTCGGACCCGCTCTACATCCACACCACCTGGCGCATCCGGGGCAACACGGACATGGGCGCCAGCTGGAGTCGCATCTTCGTGCAGGTCCATCCGCTGTCGGACGGTCGCGCCGTGGTGCGAGCCTACCGGATGGCCTACACCACCAACGGGCGCGCGCCCATGCACCCGACCCTCGGTGCTGGCACTCGGGACTCGAAGCTGGGGGATGGAGCGGCGACGGCCTACGTCCAGGGGGAGCCCATGTCGCCGGCGAAGCCCATCGTGCGACGCGCCTCGGATATCGAATGGGAGGTGCTGTCGCGCGTGGAGCCCAGGCTCGCCGCCCACCTGGAGGCCCGCGCGGAGGCGTACCTGGCCACCGGACGGAAGGACCCGAGCGCGCCCACCGAGGAGGAGTGAGCACGCCGCCGGGCGCCGGGGCTTCGCGTCAGTGCATGCCGCCGTCGTCCTCGCGCAGGACGATGGCGCCGTACTTCGCCTCGTAGCGGTTGAGGTTGTCCTGCATGGCCAGCATCAGCCGCTTCATGTGCTTGGGGCTGGTGATGATGCGCGAGCGCACCTTGGCCCGGAGCTGCTGCGGCTGGACGTAGATGAAATCCAGCGTGAATTCCGTGTCCGTATGGTTCACGAGGGCCATGTTGGCGTACTGACCATTGGCGACGTCCTCGTCGATTTGAATCTGCAACTGCATGTCCGGGGGCTTCGGAGTGTCCGCCATGAGGCATGGGGCATAGCGCCTGCGCCTCCGCGTGGCCAGCCTGACGTCATGATGGATGCCTCGCTCGCCATGGACGCGGAGAAGACGGAGCCCTTCGAGCTGGGACGGGGCCCGGACGCGTGCCTCTTGCTGCACGGCTTCACCGGCAGTCCCTGGGATGTGCGCCCGCTGGGAGAGGCGCTGGCGGCGCGGGGGATGCATGTGGTGGCGCCGCTCCTGCCGGGCCACGGCACCACGCCCCAGGCGCTGCTGGGCGTCACCTGGCGCGACTGGCGGGACGCGGCCGAGCACGCCCTGGGCGCGCTGCGGGGTCACCGGAGCATCTTCGTCGCGGGGCTGTCCATGGGCGCGCTCCTGGCGCTGGGGCTGGCGGCGGACCATCCAGAAGCGGTGCGAGCGCTGGCGCTCGTCGCCCCGGCGGTGCGCTTCCGGGGGCCTCGGATGATGCTCATCCGGCAGTTGTCGCGCACGCCGTTGTTGGAGTGGGCCCGGCCGTGGGTGGAGAAGACGGGCACGGACATCTCGGACCCGGTGGCGCTGGCCCAGGCGCCGGTGCTCTCCGGCTTCCCGGTGGCGCGCCTGCGGGATTTGGTCACCCTGCAGAACGCGGCGGCGCGAGGTGTGTCGCGGGTGCGCTGTCCCGTCCTGGTGGCGGTGGCCGAGCAGGACCACGTCGTGGACCCGGAGGGGGGACGGTGGCTGGCGCGCCGGCTCACCGCGTCGCCGAGCGTGCGCGTGGTGTCGCTGCGACGCGGCTTCCACGTCATTCCCCGGGACACGGACGGCCCCCTGCTGGCGAGCGAGGTGGGTGGCTTCCTGACGCAGTGGCGTGACTTCGGGGAATGGGAGCCACAACCGGCGGGCGCGTGAGCGGGGCTCGGGACGCGGCGAAAGGGGCCGCATCCGTATATCAAGGGCACGCACATGCCTGAGTCCGACACTCCTCCGCTCGTCGAGCTGCGTGACGTCACGAAGTCCTATGCCGAGGGCGACACCGCGCGCGAGGTGCTCTCCGGCGTGCGGCTGACCCTGCGCCGGGGTGAGTTCGTGGTGCTGCTGGGCCGCAGCGGCTCGGGCAAGTCCACGCTGCTCAACCTCATCAGCGGCATCGACCTGCCCACGCGCGGCGAGGTGCTCGTCGACGGACGGAACCTGGGCACGATGAGCGAGCGCGAGCGCACGCTGCTGCGCCGCGAGCACGTGGGCTTCATCTTCCAGGCGTTCAACCTGCTCCCCACGTTGACGGTGGAAGAGAACGTGCGGCTGCCGGTGGAGCTCAACGGGCACGATGCGGCGGAGGCGAGCGCGAAGGCGCGGGCCCTGCTGGAGCGCGTGGGACTGGCCTCTCGCGCGAACAGCTTTCCGGACCGGCTCTCCGGTGGCGAGCAACAGCGCGTGGCGGTGGCGCGGGCGCTCGCGCATTCGCCGCCGCTGCTCCTCGCGGACGAGCCCACGGGCAACCTGGATGAAGCCACGGGGCGACAGGTCCTGGACCTGCTGGAGGGCCTCACGCGGCAAGGTCACGCGTGCGCGTTCGTCGTCACACACGAGCCGGGCCTGGTGGCCCGCGCGGACCGGGTGCTGGAGATGACGGGCGGACGGCTGGTGGAACGCGACGTGCCGCGAAGGGAGCCCCGGTGACAAACCTCCTGGTGCGCTCCAGTCTGCGCCACCTGGGCCGCCATCCGTGGCTGACGGCGCTGTCCCTGCTGGGCATCGCCCTGGGTGTCGCGGTGGTGGTGTCCATCGACCTGGCGAGCGGCAGCGCGCTGCGGGCCTTCGAGCGCTCCACGGACGCGGTGGCGGGACGCGCCACGCACCAGCTCGTGGGGGGCACCTCGGGGCTGCCGGAGGCCGTGTATCGGGACTTGAGGCTGCGACAGGACGCGCCCGTGTCCGCGCCGGTGGTGGAAGGGTACGTGCAGGCCGCGGTGGGCGACCGGCGCACGCTCACGGTGCTGGGCGTGGACCCCTTCGCGGAGACTCCGTTCCGCGACTACGCGGGCGGCGAAGCCGTGGGCGACGTGGGCGCGCTGCTCACCCAGCCGGGGACGGTGCTCCTGAGCGCGCGGGCCGCGCGGGCGCTGGGCGTGGAGGCCGGCGGCGTGTTGCCGGTGCGCGTGGAGGGACGCGAGGCCTCGCTGCGCGTGGCGGCGCTGCTGGCTCCCGAGGACGAGGACACCGCGCGGGCGCTGGAGGCGCTGGTGCTGACGGACCTGTCCACGGCGCAGGAAGTGTTGGGGCGCGTGGGGCGACTGACGCGCGTGGACCTGCGACTGCCAGGGGGAGAGGCGCAGGCGGACCGACTGCGAGCGACGCTGCCGACAGGGACCGAGGTGGTGCGCGCGTCGGCGCGGGCCGGCACGGTGGAGCAGATGACGAAGGCGTTCCGCACCAACCTCACCGCGCTGTCGCTGCTGGCGCTCGTGGTGGGGATGTTCCTCATCTACAACACGATGACGTTCTCGGTGGTGCAGCGGCGCGGACTGCTGGGGCGGCTGCGCGCGGTGGGCATCACCCGGGGCGAGCTGTTCGCGCTGGTGCTGGGCGAGGCGCTGGTGCTGGGCATCGTCGGCACGGTGGCGGGCCTGCTGCTCGGCATCCTGTTGGGACGCGGGCTGGTGGGGCTCATCACCCAGACCATCAATGACCTCTACTTCGTGGTCAGCGTGCGCGGACTGGCGCTGGAGCCCTTCACGCTGGCCAAGGGCCTGGCGCTGGGACTGGGGGCCACGTTGCTGGCGGCGCTGGTGCCCGCGTGGGAGGCGGCGCGCTCGGCGCCCGCGACGACGCTGCGCCGCTCGACGCTGGAGGACGTGTCGCGCACGCGGGCGCCGAGGCTGGCGCTGCTCGGGTTGCTGGTGCTCGCGGGAGGCATTGGCCTTCTGGGCTGGCCCACGCAGGCGTTGGTGCCGGCGTACGCGGGACTCTTCGCCGTGTTGATTGGCGCCGCGCTGCTGGTGCCGTGGGTGACGGAGCGGCTGTCCCTGTTCGCGGCGGTGCCGTTGGGGCTCGCCTTCGGTCTGCTGGGACGCATGGCGGCGCGCGGGGTGAGGACGAGCCTCAGTCGTACGGCGGTGGCGCTGGCGGCGCTGATGGTCGCGGTGGCGACGACGGTGGGCGTGGGCCTCATGGTGTCCAGCTTCCGAGGCACGGTGCTGTCGTGGCTGGAGGCCTCTCTTCTGGCGGACGTGTTCATCTCCCCGCCCTCGCTGGTGGCTCGACGCGGAGACTCCACGCTGGTGCCGGGACTGGTGGAGCGACTGCGCACCACGCCGGGCGCCTCGGGCAGCAGCACCCTGCGCGTGACGCGCGCCCGGGTGAATGGCGTGCCCACGGATTTGCTCGCGGTCGACTTCAGCCGTTCGCCGGCACGGCCCTATCGCTTCAAGCAAGGCGACGAGGCGGCCGTGTGGCGGGAGCTGGATGCGTCGACGGATGCGCTCATCGTCTCGGAGCCCTTCGCCTTTCACCGGGGCGTGGGTGTCGGCGACACGGTGCAACTGGCCACGGACCGAGGGCCTCACGACTTCCGCGTGGTCGGCGTGTACTTCGACTATGGCTCCGACGTGGGGACGATGCTGATGCCTCGCGCCACGTATGAGCACTGGTACGAAGACCGGGGTGTGAGCGGCGTGGCGCTTTACGCGGCGCCGGGACAGGACGTGGATGCGCTGGTGGCCTCGGTGCGTGAGCGCGCGGGAGGCGAGCAGGCGCTGCTGGTGAGACCCAATCGCTCGCTGCGACAGGCGTCGATGGATGTGTTCGACCGCACCTTCACGATTACGCAGGTGCTCCGACTGCTGGCCATCGGCGTGGCCTTCGTGGGGGTGCTCAGCGCGTTGATGTCATTGCAGTTGGAGCGGGCGCGCGAGTTCGCGGTGCTGCGGGCCACGGGGCTGACGCCTCGACAGCTCTGGGGGCTGGTGTCGCTGCAGACGGGCCTGCTGGGGCTGCTGGCCGGTTTGTTCTCCATGCCGCTGGGGGTGGGGCTGGCGTACATCCTCGTGTACGTCATCAATCAGCGGTCCTTTGGCTGGACGCTGCGGCTCGCGGTGACGCCGGAGACGCTGGGGCAGGCGATGCTGCTGGCGCTGGTGGCGTCGGCGCTGGCGGGGCTGTATCCGGCGTGGAAGATGGCACGCGCCAATCCCGCGCTCGCGTTGAGGGAGGAGTGACGCCATGAGCAACGGCCGAGGGCTCGTCGTCGGGACGGCGGTGGTGCTGGCGGCGTTGGCGGTGGCGGCGTTCATCGTCACGCGAGAGACGGAGCCGCCCGCGCTCGCGAGGAGCGGGACGCTGACGGTGGCGAAGGCGCTCGGTGGGAGTGATGGGGGAATGGAGGGCTATGCACGCGCCTTCGAGCCACGACCCTTCCACTTCCCCGAGGACCACGGCCCGCATCCGGAGTTCCGCACGGAGTGGTGGTACTGGACAGGAAATCTCGAGACGGCGGATGGGCGCGCCTTCGGCTATCAGTTCACCCTGTTCCGCAATGCGCTGGCGCCCGATGCACCAGCGCGGGACTCCGCGTGGGGAACGCGAGAGGTGTACCTGGGGCACTTCACGGTGACGGACGTGGCGGCGGGGCGGTTCCACGTCGCGGAGCGCTACAGCCGCGCGGCGCTGGGACTCGCGGGCGCGCGCACGCAGCCGTTCAAGGTGCGGCTGGAGCAATGGGAAGCGACGAGCGTGGGCGAGGCGATGTGGCCCGTGCGGCTGCGCGCGGAGACGGACGAAGTCGAGTTGGAGTTGTTGCTGGAGCCGGGCAAGCCGCCGGTGCTCGAAGGCGACCGGGGGTTGAGCCAGAAGAGCGCGGAGCCGGGCAACGCGTCGTATTACTACTCGATGACACGCATGCCCTCGCGCGGCACGGTGCGACTGGAAGGGCAGACGTACGCGGTGACGGGTGAGAGCTGGATGGACCGCGAGTGGAGCACCAGCGCATTGGGCGCGGACCAGGTGGGCTGGGATTGGTTCTCGCTCCAGCTCTCGGATGGTAGCGAGCTGATGTATTACCAACTGCGTCGCGAGGACGGGACGGTGGACCCGTTCAGCTCGGGGACGTGGGTGCCTCCCGTGGGTGCGGCGGACAGCGCGTCCGTGCATCTGACCCGGGATGACGTGGAGCTCGCGGTGCTGGACACGTGGAAGAGTCCGCGCGGCGGGGTGTATCCGTCCAAGTGGAACCTGCGGGTGGCGAAGCTCGGGCTGGAGCTGACGGTGACGCCGAAGCTCGCGGACCAGGAGCTGCCCGTGAGCGTGCGCTACTGGGAGGGCAGCGTGAACCTGGATGGCGTGCGCCAGGGCCAGTCCGTGAAGGGACGCGGCTACGTGGAGCTGACGGGGTACGCGGACACAGCGGCCTCGACACGACGGCCGGAGGCCCGGGCCCGCGGCACGCCGACGACAAACACTCCGCGCCGCTGATTCAAGGCGGCGGTCTCCAGCCAACGACGGTCCCAGCAGAGAAGTCTCGACAGCAAGCCCGCACACACGACGGCGCGGCCAGCATGTCGGACTCCTCTGTTAATCCCCGTCGCGTGCCCCCATTCATGGGCAGACAGGCGCGGAGGATGAGATGACGCTGCGGTGGGGGGGACTGTTGCTGCTGGGATGCCTCTTCGTGGGGTGTGCAACGCCACGGGTGGTGCGACTGGATACGGGAGCAGGCGCCCCCATCCTCTACACACCACCGAGCAACGTGGAGCCCATTGAGATTGACGAGAGCGACTTTCAGCGGGTGATGACCACTCTCGTGCTGGACATGCGCTTCTCCCTTCGAACCCAAGAGGTGGAGCGCCATCGAGTGCATCTCGCCTCGTGGAGTGCGGAGGACACCGAACGGGGGGCGCCCGTCCGGAACCATGACCAGTGGTGCTTGGAGCAGGAGAATCCCGAGGAGTGCCGCACACTCCTCAGCGGAGGCTTGAGTCTCCTGGACGAAGAAGCCCGACGGAGCCTGGCGCTCAGTTTCGCATGGGACGGCGTATGGGAGGGGATACAGGGCTCCGTGAAGGAGGTCGTCAACCCGCTGGCGCTCAAGGCGATGATCACCTCCGCTCTCGCGGCCTACATGCTGTTGGTTGTGATACCCGAGCCCGTGACCAAGCTGGTAGCACTCGCCCTCACGACCTACTTCGTCGCGTATCTAAACCGGAGTTCGTGATTCTCGATCAGGCCGGAGGGCGGGCGGGCGTGAAGTGAGCGGGAAGAGGGAGCAGGGGCACCTCTCGTTCGGCTCTGTGTGCGCAGAAGACCTGAGAGCGAGAAGGCCCTGCCCGAGGGCAAAGGTAGGCAGTGGCTGAAGAGGAAGCAGCGCCAGG
>NZ_JABUMQ010000294.1:0-14507 GCF_013336645.1 Myxococcus sp. CA039A
GCTCCGGCTTCGGCTCCTCCACCACGGGCGGCGGGGGCGGAGGCGGCTTCGTCACCTCCACCATGACCAACTCCACGGGACGCTGCGGCGCGGGACGCTCCGGCGGGCGGGTGTGCAACACCACCAGCCCCAGCCCGTGCAGCAGGAACGAGCCGGTGACGAAGCCCATGAACAATCCGCTGCCGCCTCGTCGGGGCAGGACACCACTTTCGAGCACGCTCGTACTCATGGCCTTCGCGTCAGCCCCGCGGCGCGGGCGCGACGTCCTTCTCGATGTTGAGCGCGAACTTGGCGATGCCGTGACCCTTCACGGTGTCGATGAGCCGCATCACCTGGCCGTACGCGATGCTCTGGTCGGCGCTGATGATGGCGCGAGTGTCCTTGTCCTTGGCGACGGCCTCGGACACCTTGGTGGACAGCTCGGCTTCGCTCACTGGAGCGCCGTCGAAGTAGAGCTTGCCCTCCTTGTCGAGCACCACGTTGACGAGCCCCTGCACCGTCTCGCCGCCATTGGCCGCGCGGGGCAGGTCCACTTCCACCGTCTCGCGGACGATGAAGTTGGCCGTCACCATGAAGATGATGAGCAGCACCAACACGATGTCCACCAACGGGGTGACGTTGATGCCAGTGATTTCCTCGTCGTCCTGCTGCGAGCCGCCGGCCATGACTAGCGGACCTCCGCGCGCAGGCTGCCGACCAGGGCGTGGCCCAGGGCGTTGGCGCGGCTGGTGAGCGTCTTGAGCTGGCGGTTGAAGATGTTGAAGGCGACGACGGCGGGAATCGCGACGGCCAGACCCACCGCCGTGGCGACGAGCGCTTCCGAGATGCCACCCATGACGGTCTGCTGAATCGCGGCGCCCTTCACGCCCGCGGAGCCCAAATCATGGAACGCCTTGATGATGCCGAGCACCGTGCCGAACAGGCCGATGAAGGGCGCGTTGTTGCCGAGCGTGCCGAGGAAGGAGAGGAAGCGCTCGTACTGGGGGCGCTCGCGGGCCATGGTGGAGGCAATCACCTGCTCAACGGAGTCGGCGCCTTGCTCGGCGGAGGCGAGGCCCTCGCGGATGATGGCGGCCTCCATGCCTCGGCGTCCCTGGATGGCCACTCGCACCGCTTCGAGCTCGCCGCGCGCCAGTCGCACCGCGAGCGACTCCGAGTCCGGGAGGCGGTTCCGGGCGAAGTACACCGTGCGCTCCAACATGATGGCGATGGAGAGCACGGAGAGGACGACCAGGATCCACAGCACCCACTCGGCGGACGTCAGTGTGACACCGAGCAGCTTGCTGCTGAGCCAGCCGAGATTCTCGGCTGGGACCTGGGCGATGACCGCGATGGACGACATGGTGTTCGTTCCCCTCTCGAAATGCGTTGGCGCGAACGGAACACCGCGGGTTCCGGAAAGTGTTACCGGGTTTATTTTTCGGAGCGGGCCGCTGTGCGCGGGTGTAGGCCTGGGCCGACGTCCTCGACGCGCTGGGAGTGCGGGGCGACAATGCGGGCCATGCAAGGCAAGAGCGTGGTGGTCACCGGTGCCTCCATGGGCATCGGCGAGGAGCTGTCGGTGGCGCTCGCGGCGCGGGGCGCGAATCTGGTGCTGGCCGCGCGGAGTGAGGATGCCCTCCAGCGGGTGAAGCAGCGGTGCGAGGCGGCGGGCGGGAAGGCCATCACGGTCGCCACGGACGTGGGAGACCCGGAGGCGTGTCGGCGGATGGTGGACCGCGCGGTGGAGGCGTACGGCGGCGTGGACGTGCTCGTCAACAACGCGGGCATCTCCATGGACGCGCGGTTCGAGGACGTCACGGACCTGACGCTCTTCGAGCGGCTGATGCGCATCAACTACCTGGGCGCGGTGTACTGCACGCACCATGCGCTGCCGCACCTGAAGGCACGGCGCGGGTTGTTGGTGGCGGTGTCGTCACTGACGGGGAAGACGGGCGTGCCCACGCGCTCGGGTTATGCGGCGAGCAAGCACGCGATGAATGGATTCTTCGACTCGCTGCGCGTGGAGTTGATGGGGACGGGCGTGGACGTGACGGTGGTGTGCCCGGGCTTCGTGGCGACGAATGTGCGCGCCAACGCGCTGGGCAAGGACGGCAAGCCGCTGCAGGTGAGCGCGCACGACGAGACGGAAGGCAACATGGACGTGGGCACGTGCGTGTCCATCATCCTGAAGGCCATGGATCAGCGTGAGCGCGAGGTGGTGATGACCACCAAGGGCAAGGTGGGTCAGTACCTGAAGCTGTTCACGCCGGGCTTCCTGGACCGCATCGTGTTCAAGGCGATTCAGGAACGGCGGAAGTGAGCGGGGCCACGGGCTGAAGGAGAGGGCTCATCCAGTGGCAAGGACGGCCGCCCTGAGAGGGAGCGTCCCTGCGTCCAGGCCGTGATTCGACTTCCATGACGCGCCGTGTCACACTGCGCGTGGAGGTACTGAATGACGACTTCGGAAGGGCCTGCAACCCCAGACTCCGAGCCTGGGTTCCCGGTGGTCTCGTCCTCTCCCGCCGGAACGGCGCTCCCCGCTCCGCCCAAGCCTCGCGTGGGCAAGGTGGACGTCGCGCTCGGCGTGCTCAACGGCGTGCTGGGCGATTACCTCCACCGCCAGAACAACACGCTCGCCACTCCCATGGGCCTCTACCACGAGGGCCGCCCCCTCCTCGTCGAGCGCGAGGCCCTGCGCGCCGCCCATCCCCAGTCGACAGGACGCGTGGCCCTCTGGGTCCACGGGCTCGCCGTCACCGAGGCCGTCTGGGCCTTCCCCGCAGAGCCCACCACCGACTACGGCACCCTCCTGGAGCGCGACGCGGGCTTCACCCCGCTCTACCTCCGCTACAACACCGGCCTGCACATCTCCGACAACGGCGAGGCCCTCGCGAACCTCCTGCAACGCCTCATCGCCGAGTTCCCCGTCCCCATCACCGAACTCGTCCTCGTCGGCTACAGCATGGGCGGCCTCGTCCTGCGCAGCGCCTGTCACATCGCCTCCGAGTCGTGCCTGTCCTGGCTCTCCCACGTGCGCCGCTCGTACTCCATCGGCGTGCCCCACTTCGGCAGCCCCCTGGAGCGCATGGGCACCGTCGTCGCCCAGGTGCTCCGCGCCGTGCCCAATCCCTACACGCGTCTGGTCGCCGACGTCGTCGACCTGCGCAGCAGCGGCGTGAAGGACCTGGGCGTCGCTCGACTCCGCCGACAGGACTGGGAAGACACCGCGTCCCCATGCAAGCCCTTGCTCCCTCCGCCGGGCATCGCCCACCACCTCATCGTCGGGGCGCTCGGCCAGCAGGGACAGTGGCTGTCCGCCATGTTCGGTGACGGCGTCGTCTCCCTGGCGAGCGCTTCCGGCCGCACCGGCCCGCGTGATACGAGCCCGCTGTTCCCGCCGGAAAACGTCAAGGTGGTCGCCGGTATCGACCACGTCACCCTCGCCCACCACGCGGATGTCTACGCGCGGCTCCGCGAGTCGCTCGCAGTGGAGGCCTCATGACTCGCCTACGTGGTGTGAAGGACCTGGTACACGATGCCGTCGAGCAGGGCGCCATGGCGGTGGAGCGCATCCACCGCTCCAGCGCCGCGAAGCCCTTCGAGGTGCTGCGATTGATTCCCACGCTCGACGCACCCGTGGGCGCCCTGCAGTCCCTCCATGACGCCGCCCTCTCCGGCACCTATGGAATGGTCCGCTGGGTCAACCGCGCCGTCGACGGGACGCTGGACGTCGCCCTGGACCTCTTCGAGCAACGCCAGCTCTCCCAGACGGAACTTCAGGGCCCGTCGAGCACCGACAACATCCTCGGCAGCACGTCGAAGAACGCGTAGTTCCAGCAGCTGAAGTTGTGGCCGCCGTCGCAGCCGAACGGCTTCTGGCCCGGCAGGGGGCGGCCATACATCTCATAGTGGTGTGGCACCCCCGCGCCGTTGAGCGCGTGGTGGAAGCGGTCCGTCGATGCTCCCGGAACACGCTCCAGCACATCTCCATCCCACGTACCCGAGCCCGCGTAGAGCGCCACCGCCACGCCCCGCAGCCCCGCCGCGCGCCCCAGCGGATTGTTCATGTTCCACGCCTGGTCGAACGGCCAGAACGGCGAGCCAAACGGGCCGTCCGAGTTCTGGAGCCACCGCGTGGCCTCCTCGGTGATGAGCGCGCGGATGCCCGAGTCCCCCAGGTCCAGCGCCCCGGAGAAGCTGGCCACATAGGCGAACAGGTCCGGCCGCCGCGCCGCATAGCTGATGGCCCCAAAGCCTCCCATCGACAGGCCCGCAATCGCCCGCCCCTTCTTGTACGCGAGCGTGCGCAGGTTCTGGTCCACCCACGGAATCAACTGGTTCAGGTGGAACTCCTCCCACGCCTGATTCACCCCGCGAGGAAAGACCCAGTTCGTGTACCAACCCACCTTGCCACCGTCCGGCATGATGGTGATGACCGGCATGTTCTCCGTAATCGCATACGCCGCGCCGAACTCCACCCACTGCGCGGAGTTCGCTCCAGCGCCTCCATGCAGCAGGTACACCACGGGATAGCGCAGGCCCGGGTTGCGCTCGTAACCCGTGGGCAACAACACACGGACATGGTGACGCGGGTCATAGACGGCGTTGAGCGAGATGAGCGCCGTGGAAATCTCCACGTCGATGAGCCGGTCCGTGATGGGCCGCACCGCGTGCACGGTGATGCCATGGCCCGAGCCGAAGAACGGAGCCAGACTCGCCTCCAGCGTGGAGACCGCCGCGTCTTCCTCCGCATGAGCCATCTGGGGCGCGCCGCCCACCCAGACGGCGACCAGGGCAAGCGCGCTCACCACCGTGGAACGCCAGGACACCGCCGAGCAACGGACAGGGGGGACTGCCTTGTCTTTGGACATACGCCCAGCACTAGGGATTCAACTCAAATCGCGCAAGTCCCCAGGAATGACAAATCAACCCGAGCCATGACAGCTATTGCGGCGCCGTCATAAATTGCCGCCCAGGCCCGGCCTCTCGAGCCGCCGGGCATGACGCGGGCGCTCAGGAACCGCCGCCCCCGTCACTCGCGCCGCCCCGCCGCTCCACGCGCGTCAACAGGCCGGAGAGGCCCTCGAAGCTGGCATTGCCCACCTGGTGTAGTCCGAAGCCCCAGAGGAACGCCGTCATGCCCGCGCCGAAGCCTCCCCACGTCGGAGAGAAGACGTTGAGGAGCTGGAGTCCCAGTACCACCGCCACGCCCGTCAGCAGCACCAGCAGCGCCAACTCCACCAACCACAGATGACGCGGCGAAGGCAGCGGCATGCCCTCCAGCGCGCCGAGCCCACCCGCGGAATCCGCGTCGTCATCGCCCGGAGCCTCCGGCAGCGACGGCAGGCTGCCTCCCGTGGGCGCGCTGGCCGAGGGCACCTCTGGCGCGGAGGCCGCATTGGCCAACAGCGACTCCCTCCCCGCGGGAATCCCCATCCTGCCGCTCATGCTGGCGCTCTGTGGACTCGGGTAGCTCTGGAGCGCCAGCCGCGCCTTGTCCGCCTTGTAGTCCGCGTCCTGCAGCGTCTCCGGCGTCAGCGCCAGCTGAGCCTCGTTCAGCAGCGAGTCGATGTGCCCCAGCTCATGCAGCTCGGAGTCCGCGGTGGCCTCGCTTCGCTTGCGCGCCACCTCCTCGCGCAGTCCGTCGATGCGCTTGCGCACCTGGCCCGTCTGCGCGTGATGAAGGATGTCGCGTGCCTCGCGGTACTTCGCGGCGGCCTCGTGCGGAGACTCCGCCGCCAGCGCCAGCATCGCCTCGCGCAGCTTCGCCTCCGCGTTGTCCAGCTCCGCCTTCTGCGCATCGCTGGCCGTGCTCCGCGCCTCCTCCAGTGCTCCACGAAGCTCCAGCAGGAGCCGCCGCACGTAGTGCGCATACGCGCCCTGGTACAGCCGGAAGCCATCGTCCACGCTGACGTCCGCGCGGGCCCGCGCCTGCTTCAGCCGCTCCTTCACGTCCGTGGTGAGCTCGCGCCACTCCTCCAGCGAGAAGCCCCGGGGATTGCGCGGCGAGGCCACCGCCAGCGACAGCTCCGCGCAGAGGACGTCGAAGTAGGAGCGACGGGCCATCTCGAACTGCTGCCGCGCCGTCGCCAGGTCTCCCTGGTCCAGCCGCGCGCGCACGTCCTGGAGCAGCGGCAACAGCTCGTACATCAGCCGGAAGCCCAGGCTGTCATCCCCCAGCTTCTGCGCCAGCGCGCGCGCCTGCGTCTCCAGCTCCGCCAGCTTCGCCTTCAGCCCCGCCCTCGCCAGCTCCTCCACGTTCTGCCCGCGCAGCGCCTTGAGCTGCTCCTCCAGCCGCTCCGTCGGCACCTTCCCGATGCGAAGCGACGTCTCGGCCTCGTCCAGCAGCGTGCTCGCCTGCGCCGGCCGCAGCTCCCGAGGCAGCGCCTGGAGCTCTCGCGTCCCGGTGCACCACGCCTCATACAATCGCAACTCCGGCTCCACCCGGGCCAGCTCCGCCTCCGCCACGCGGCCCCCTCGCAGCGGCCCGCGAATCCGGGAGACGAGCGAGTCGATGCGCGCGCGCACCTCCAGCCCCACCCGCCGGGTCTCCGCGTCCTGACCATTGAGCAGCACCGCCGCGCGCCGCCGCAGCGCCTGCGCCCGCTGGAGCTGCTGCGCCCGGGGCCGGATGTTCTGCGTGTACAGGCGCACGCCATACGACGACACCGCGCCCGCCGCGATGAGCAACGCTCCCCACAGCCACGGCGTCCTCACCCAGACGGTGAAGGGCTGCTCCACCGCCACGCCCTGCGGCACCGCCATGCGCACCGTGCCCGTGTACTCGCCCGGCCCGTCCAACCCGCGCAGATGCAACAACAGCGTGCCGCTGCCATTCGCCGGCACCAGCACCGAGTCGACCGCGGCCGACAGCTCCAGGTCCTTGCCGTCCTTCCCGCCGCCCTCCAGCGAGAAGCTGGCGCCGTCGAAGCGCGGCTGCACCAGCGTCGCCCCCAGGTCCGGGGCCTTGTGCTGAAGCTGGAGCAACCGGGGCGCGGCCACCTTCCCCGTCACGCCCGCCGTCTCCTTGAAGGGCAGCCGCACCGTCGCATCCACCGTGCCCAGGCCCCAGCCCGACGAGGCCACCGCGGGCGACGTCGCCACGAACTGCACCACCGGCACCGCCTGCGTCCGCGTGACGATGAGCGCCGTCGTCTCGCGCCCACCCGCATGCACCAGCACCAACTGCCCCGTGTAGTCCCCCGCCGTCGGCAGCTTCCCGCTCACCTCCAGGTGCAGCGGAGCTCTCGCGGAGATGGACGGCGAGGTGGACACCGTCGTGCCCGCGTCCTCGGCGCCTGCCTCGCGCACGACGGCCGTCAGCGTCACCTGGGAGCCGTCACTCGCCTGCAGCGGGTCCACCAGCACCGTCACGCCGCCGGGGAGCGCCTCCTCCACGCCCGCGTCACCCGGAGGCGGCGACAGCAGGTCCACGCGCAGCACCGTCCGGAAGTCCTCGGACGTCGTGCGCAGCTTCACCTCGTTGCTGGCCGTGGCGCCGGCCACGCGCAGCCGCGTCTGCGCCAGCGCGACGCTCGACGCGGTGAGCACCACGAGCAACACCAGGCGCGGGAGGCCCTGACCACGGCGGCGGCAACGGGCATCGAGGACGAACATCCACCGACGATAACAGGCGCGTCCCCCGCCTCCAGTTCACACCCTCACTCCCAGCCCAGGAGCGCCTTCACCTCCGGGGACAGGCCGCGGCGGATGGTGTCCGTGGGAATGCCCTCGTTGTGTCCCGTGGCGGACGGCATGCGCGGTCCTCCGCTGTGATGCAACGCGGCCAGCCGCAAGTCCTGGGTGAAACACGGCGCGCCCGAGGACCCCGGGCTCGTGGAGGTCCGATAGGACACACGCGTGCGTGACGCGTTGACGGACAGGAACTCGTCCAGCACCACGCTCATCGGCTGTCCCTCCGGGTGCTGGACGATGAGCGCCAGGCTTCCCACGACGAAGGGCACCTCCTCCTCGGGCAGCTCCAGCCAGCCCCGGGGCTCGCCCTCCACCCGCTCGTCGCCCGGCGCGCCCTCCACCTGGAGGAAGGCGTAGTCCAATTCGTCCACCGTCGCCTCGCGGGGCCGGGGGTGCATCAGGTCCGCGGGACTGTACGAGCTGCGCGCGATGCACCGCTTCACCGCGTAGCGCGTCCCAGGTTGGAGCAACGTCCGGTCCGGCAACACCTTGTGGTCGAAGCGCACGCGCAGCGACTCCAGGAGCCGGTTCTCGATGACGTGGAAGTTGGTGAGCACCACGTCGCGCGACACCAGGAACCCCGTGCCCAGGGACGCGCCCAACACCGGCTCCACCCGGCACACGCGCCGCTCTATCGCGGCCAGCCTGCGGCGCCACCCGTCCGCGCCGCCGGCCTCGCTCCAGGCACCGACGATGCGCTCCAGGCTGCGCCGCGGAATGCTCCGCTGCACCGAGGCGAGATAGCCCTGCATGAAGCGATGCAGCCGCGGATGGCGCGGATGGGCACCGTGCATGCCCGTCACCAGCTCCCGCGTCCAGCCTTCCGACTCCGCGCGATGGATGAGTCCCGACGCCCGCTCCCTCGGGCCGCCCGTCGGAACGAGCGCTTCCAAATCCCGGTGGCACACCGAGGCCACCACCCGGCGAAGGTCCTCCACCGAGGGAAACGCCCCCAGCATCGCCAACAGCAACTCGTCTCTCTCCGCGCCGTCGAGCTCCATGGTGTCACCCGTGAAGAACCACTGACGAAGCCTTCCCCGGCCTGCCGACGCTGCGATGAATCTTCTGTATTCGCCGAGCGGATTCCCAGTGGCAGCCGCCCTTCTGCCCTGATGTGCCGGGTCCAGAAGCCCGCGAGCGGACACTCGCTACCGGGCCCTCCGCAACGAGGCCCGGGTCCGAAGTCGTCGAGGACCCCGCCTCAGCGCACCGCCCACGTAGCGGGAGGTACGTAGGAGACGAGGTCCGGCCGCGCCACCACCCGCAGCGAGGAGGCGCCCGCCTGGAGCGTCCCCGCCAGCGTGGGGATGACGCGGAAGCGCACCTGGAAGGGCTCTCCCTGTCCCCGGGGCCGCAGCTTCAGCGTCACCGCGCCATCCTCCGAGGTCCACGACGCGACACTCCCCACCGCCACCAGCGCGTCCAGGCTCGCGGCGTCCACCTGCACACCCGCGGGCAACCCGTGCCGCAGCTCCAACTCGAGGCCCGAGGGCGTGGAGGCCTGCATCGTCACCTCCACGGGCTGCCCCACCTTCGCCTCCCGGGGCGAGTCCACGGCCAGCTCCAGTCCCCCTTGCGCCTCCTGCTTCCACGGCACGGCGGCGGACAACGCCAGCGCGAAGCCCAGGCCCGGCACCGCGGGCTCCGCTCGCACCGTCCAGACATGCGCGCCTCCCGAGCCCGCCGCCGGGGCCTCCAGCGACAGCACCTCGCGCAGCGCCTTGGCGTCATAGGTGCCCTCGGCCACGGGCTTCCCGTCGCGCTCCAGCACCACGCGCACCCGAGCGGGCAACGGCTCCTTGAAGAGCGCCACCACGGCCTTGAGCGCCAGCCGGTTCGCCCGGCCTCCGCCCCAGCCCCGCGCCGGCCCATAGCCCGCGAGCAGCGAGGCACCCAGGTCCGCCAGCGGCGCCTTCGCGTCACCCTCCAGGCCCAGCACCGCCAGCGCGGTGGCCTCCGCCTCCGAGGGCGCTTCCCCATTGGCCGCCACGACGCCCGACTCCACCGGCAGGTACGCGGCGCCGTCCTCGCGCTTCTTCAGCGCGTCACGCACCTGGGCCCGCAGCGAGTCCCGCAGCGCGCCCGTCACGATGCCGCTCGCCAGCAGGGACGCCGCCGTGTAGCCGTCCTTCACGTGCGCCCGGTTGCGCTCCAACGCGCCCGACGCCAGCGTGGAGAAGCGCGCCGCGCGCCGCTGCCCCCCAGGCGTCCCGGACGCCGCCGCCACCGCTCGCGCGCAATCCGCCGTCGCCACCAGCAGTCGCTGGAGCGTCCAACCCTCGCCCCCCTGGCACGTGCCGTCCGGACGCTGCGCCGCGGCCACCCAGCCCGCGAGCCGCTCGCCCAGCCGCGCGAGCACCGGGTTGTCCGGATGGAGCAGCGTGCCCTCCACCAGCAGCGTCGCGGACACCACGTCCGGCGTGCGCCCCAGCCGCAGCGCGCGCTGCGTCGCTTGCGCCACGAGGACCCGCACGCCTTCCGCGTCCACGAGCCCTCCCGCCGCCTCCGGCGGTGACGCCACGCGCGCACCCTTCGGGGAGAGGGCCGCCTTCAGGACCTCGGCCGCCTGGGGCTCGCCCAGCGCCGTCAGCAGCTCCGGCGCGCGCCCGGCCAGGAGCAGCGCATAGGCCACATCCTCCGAACCCCCGCGAGCCCCCGCCGACGTCAGCTCCGAGCGCAGCACGCCCAGCCCTCCTGGATACACCTGGAGCCGCACGCGCTCACTGCCCGCCTGCGCATCCGAGGCGCCCGTGAGCGACAGCGTGCGCGGCGCCGCCAGCGTGCCGCTCCACGTCTGGACCACGGGCCGACCGGTGGGCCACACGTCCAGGGGCTTCTCCACGCTGTCCGCGTCTCCCAGCGCCGCGCGCACCGCGATGGGTCCCGGGCCCGACACGCGCACCGTCACGTACTCCACCACGCTGCCTCGCGCCGGCACGCGCACCGTGCGCGTGGCGCCCTCCACCGCCGCGCCCGTGGCCTCCACCTTCAGCGACGTCTCCACGGCCGCATCCGTCGTGTTCACCACCTGCACCGGCACACGCACGGAGTCGCCCGCGCGAAGGAAGGCCGGCAGCACCGGGTCCACGTACGTGGGCAGCGTGCCCGCGAAGCTCGTTACCGCGCCGGCCTGGGCCCCGGTGCGCGAGTGCGCCAGCGCCAGCACGCGCCAGCGGGTGAGCCGGTCCGGCACGCGCACCGGCAGCGTCGCGGTACCGGACTCATCCGTCACCACCAGCGGCTCGAAGAGGAACGTCTCCGGGAACCACGCGCGGCTCGGCGCCCCTGGGGGCTCGGGCTTCTCCTCCAGCAACCCACCGCCGCCCGGTGAGCGCTCTCCCCCCTTCCCCCTCGCGAGGCGCTTGTCGGAGCCGCCCTCTCTCTCCTCCTCCGGCGCCGCGCCCCCTCCGATGGGGGCCTGCATGGGCGCGGCGGCGACCTCGAGGGCGTCCGACTCCTTGAGGGCGAAGTCCGCCGACACTCCCATCGTCTGGGCATTGGGTTCCCAGTCGCCTCCCAGCGCGGACGCGGACGCTCCGAAAAGGCCCCGGAGGTTGTCCCCGAACAGGGTCAGCATGAGCCCGGCCGCCACGATGAGGCACACCGCCCCGACGATGATTTTGCGCATCATGGCGCCTCCCGGGCGACCCACGCGTTCCAGTTCTCCACGTCCTCTGGCAGTCGCGTCCCACGCGACACCACCGCACGCGGGTCCGTCAGCTCCAGCAACTCCCTGGGCAGCCGCGACAGCCTCAGTCGCTGGCCGAAGGCATCCTTCACCTTCTCGCCCCGCTGCTCGCAGGACGCCAGCGCCTGGGTCCACAGCTTCGCGAGCCCCGCCGGGTTCAGCGTCTCACCTTCCGGCGCCTTCTCCTCCCACTCACGCACCTGCGCGTGCAGCTCCGCGAGCACCGCGTAGAAGGGCTCCGTCAGCTCGGACTCCGGGTCGAACTCACTCCGCGCCCGCGCGCTCACGCGCGTCTCCGCATCCTCGGGTGTCGGCACCGCGCTCACCCGCAGCAGCGCCGCGGCGGCCGCGTTGGAGCCCCGGATGCGCCCCTGCGCCAGCGCCACGCCATCCAGCACCCCGAAGGCGGGCTGCGACACCGTCGGCGCGGGCCTCACGCTCGCCATCGCATCCGTGCCCGGCAGCGGCACCAACTGGCTCAAGGTCTCATCCACGCCGATGAGCCCCACCGCCGCGGGCCCATCCTTCCCATCCACGCGCGTGCGCACCTGGAGCCGCGCCAGGTCACCAGGGGCATAGGCCGGCTTCTCCGACGACACCTCCACGGAGAGCTGCGCGCGCGGCGCCACGTACACCCGCGCCCGAGCCCCCGCCCACGACGTCTCCGCCCAGCCCTCGAAGTCCGCGGGCAGTTGGAAGCGCGCCGTGGTGGAGCCCTTCTCCAGCTTCGCCACCAGCTCCTGCTTGCCCACCGTGAGGTGCAGCTCCTTGGGCAGCGTCCCCTCGAACGCGGGGCCCCGCATCAGGTCGATGCGCACCTCTTCGCCCGCGCGCGCCAGCACCGGTGTCGCGCGCAGCCGGAAGGGCGGCAGCATCGCCGGGCGCGACATCCACTTCGTGTCCCCCACCGGCTTGCCGTCCACCTTCGCCACGACCTTCAGCTCGTAGCCCAGGAACGTGGTGGCCTGTGCCTGCCCCTCCGTCTCCGAGTCATCGTCACCGGAATGAACCGTGAACCCCACGACCCCCATCGACTCCTCTTCCTCGATGTCACCCGTGAGCCTCACGCGCGCGAGGCGCTCCTGGACACACGCCACCACCGAGGGACTCAGCGTGCTCTTCACCCATGGCAGCGCGGACCAGGACGTCGTCAACTCCCGCTTCGCGCCCAGCCGCCAGCTCAGCGCCACCGGCAGGCGATCTCCCGACTCCAGCTTCGACGGCAGGCACGCACGCGCGTCACTGACGAGGGGCGCCAGCGCGTCCGTCAGCGACGTGCCCGTACCAAAGGCCGGCTCCGCCACCAGCTCCATCCAAGGCAAGCCCGCATCCCGCACCTCGAACGTCAGAGCGAGGACGCGCTCTCGACCCGCGGGTAGCGTGCGCGCGCGAACCCCCTGGGCCAGACACGCCGTGAGCGCGTCCAATTCGCCCCCCACCTCCGTCACCGCGCCCCCCGCGCCCACGCGCACGCCCAGCTTCACCATCCGCTCTTCCTCATCCGGCGGGATGAAGCGCGCGCACGGGAAGAGCGACGTCAGCCAGCCCTCCACCACGAGCCGCTCCTTCAGCGACGCCTGGCTGTCCTCCTCCAACAGGTTCGTCAGCGTCACCAGCCGCACCGGAGGCGGCCGTGGCGGGCGGCGCACGGGCAACGGCGGCACCACCACGTTGACGGGCGGTCCCGGGTCCAGTTGGAAGGCCGCCACGCCGTCCTCGTCCGTCACGCCGCGCACGCCCTCGTCCCGAGCATCCCACGCGCGCGTCACCGTCAGCTCCGCCCCCGGCAGCACCCGGCCGTCCGGCGTGGTGGCGCGCAGGTAGACGCGGTTGCTGAAGCCATCCACCAGCCCGTCCTCCAGCTCCGTCACCGAGGAGATGGCGAGCGCATCCTCCGAGAGCAGGAGCGCCACCGCGCCTCCCACCCGGTCCCCCGCGGCGTCTCGCGCGGACACACTCGCGAAAAGCGTCACCTGACCGCGCAGGTCCTCCGGCACGCGAGGCAACGTCACGCGGAAGCGCCCCGCCGCGTCCGAGCGCGCCCGAAGCGGCAGTCCTCCCGTGCTCCATTCCGGAGGCGGCGGCCACGCCCCGGAGACAGTCCACCGCAGCTCCACCTCCGCGTCCGTCACGGGAGCGCCCGACGCGTACACCACCTGGCCTTCCACCTCGGGCGTGTCACCCGCGCGCCAGGAGGGCCGGGGACTGGACACCTCCACGCGGAAGCGCGGCAGCGTGAAGGGCTTCACCTGGAACGTCGCGCTGGCCTGCGTATCCCCGCTGCTCCACACCAGCGTCCACACCCCCACGGGCGCGCCCCGGTCCAACGGGAAGCTGCCAGCCACGACGCCCCACGGCCCCGCGGGCGCTCGCTCCTCCAGCACCGTCTCTCCCGTCGCGTCCTTCAGGAACCACGTCCCGGGCCGCCCATCCAACGGAGACAAATCCCGGGTGCGCAGCACCACCGCGCGGAAGCTCACCTCGTTGCCCGGCTCGTAGAGCGGCCGGTCCGTCAGCACATGGGCCACCGCGGGCGCGTAGAGCGGCAGCGTCGCGTCCACCGTGTCCGTGCCCAGGGGCGTGGTGACGCGGGCGCGCAGCTTGTAGTCGCCGTCCGGCACCTCGGGCAGCTTCACCTCGGCCCCCAGCGTGTCGTCGGAGTCGCGCGTCCACGGGGACTTCTTCTCCGGCTCCAGGGGCGTCTGCTTCCCCTCGGCATCCACCAGGAACAGCTCCGCGGAGCCCCGCCGCACCCGCGCGGTCATCAGGCTGCCCCGAGCGTCCGGCGCGTGCGCGTCCGCCCAGATGATGACGCGTCCGGAGAGCCCTCGTGCCACCGAGCGGACATCCAGGCCCACCGTCTGGCGGAACTGTCCGTCCGGGCACTGGGGCACCTTCACCCCACGCAGCACCCAGGCGCTCAAACACACGTCCCACGCCGCGAAGGCCCAGACCCCCACCAGCAGCAGGGCCGCCAGCCCCCCCTTCTTCGCCCGACGGCGGAAACGCTCTGTCATGCATCCTCCCCTAGGCCGCACTCTATGCCGGGAGTCCCCCTGGCTGCCGAGCCCCCTTCTTCGCGCACCCGGCGCCGGTGCGGTAGCGTCCCGCGTCTCATGCTCCCGTCGCCCAAGCCCCGTGC
>NZ_JABUMQ010000295.1:0-14438 GCF_013336645.1 Myxococcus sp. CA039A
GCCCACCAGTGCCCCGCCCGCGAGCACCGGCAGCGTCACGAGCAACATCGCGCGCAGCCCCAGGTACATCAACTGCCAGGTGGCGTCCCCCAGGTCATCGCCCTTGGCCAGCTGGTCGAAGCTGAAGAGGAAGAGGCTCGATATCTCATGCTCCACATTGTCCCAGGTCGCCTTCACGGCGCCCAGGCCCACGACGAGCACCGCCACGCCGCTCAGGTCCTTGCTCTTCCAGACCTGACCCTTCTTGCGAGAGTCGTCGAGCTTCTTCTGCGACGGTTCTTCTGTCTTGTCTCCACCCTCGTCGGACATGGGCGCGCGTTCCCGGGGAAGAGGCTCAGGCCAGCAGCCGCAGGGCGTCAGTGAGCACCCGCAGCATGTGGGCCAGCTCGCCCTGAATGCGCGCCAGCAGCGCCCCCATCACCAGGAAGGCGATGAGCACACCGACGAGCGGCTTGATGGCCATGGAGATGAAGAACACCTGGATTTGCGGCGCAACGCGGTTGATGGCGCCCAGCGCCACGTCCGTGAGGAAGGTGGCGAGCATCGCGGGAGCGGACAGGGCCAGGCTCACCCTCAGCATGTCCGCGAAGACCCGCGCCAGCAGGTCGAAGAAGGTCCACGAGCCCTGGCTGAAGCGTGGGAAGCCATCCAGCGGCACCACGGCGAGGCTCTCCGCCAGGGCACTGATGACCAGGTGGTGCCCGTCCAGGGTGAGGAACAACACCACGGCGAGCTGCACCTTGAGGTTGGAGAAGAGCGAGACCTGCTGGCCGAGCTGCGGCACGTAGAGCTGGGCATTGTTGCTGCCCGCCATGGTGTCCGTGAGGGTGCCGGCGATGCGCGCCGCCTCGAAGACGCTGCTGACGATGAACGCCATGCAGAACCCGATGAAGACCTCCTTGGCCATCAGCGCGATGTAGGGCAGCGCCGTCAGGGGAACCGTCGTCACGGTGTGCGCGATGGAGGGATAGAGCACGATGGCCAGCGTCAGCCCGATGCCCATCTTCATCTCCGTGGGCACCACTTCACCGCCGAGGAACGGGCTGAAGATGAGCACCGGCATCACCCGGCACATCAGCAGGGCGACCGTGAAGATGGCGGCGGAGAAGTTGGTCCGAGCAGCCAGCTCGGACACGAGGTCCGCGGCGTTCATTTGATGAGGGCGGGGAACCGGTCGAAGACGTGAAAGGTGAAGCGCACCAGCTGGCTTCCAATCCACGGCCCCGTCATGGCCAGCACGCCGAAGACGATGATGACCTTGGGCGCGAAGGTGAGCGTCTGCTCCTGAATCTGGGTGGTGGCCTGGAACAGCGAGATCATGAAGCCGACGATGAGGCTCATCAACACCGGCGGGGCCGACACCACGAGCACCAGGAACAGTGCCTCCTGGGTGATGGCCGTGAGCTGGTTCATGGGATGCCTTCTTCCTACAAGTAGCCGACGACCAGGCCCTTGGCGATGAGGTACCAGCCGTCCACGAGGACGAACAGGAGCAGCTTGAAGGGCATGGAGATGGTGGTGGGAGACAGCATGTGCATGCCCAGCGCGAGCAGGATGTTGGCCACCACCATGTCAATGACGATGAAGGGGACGAAGAGCAGGAAGCCAATCTGGAAGGCCTCCTTCAGCTCCGACACCACGAAGGCCGGGACGATGACCATGAAGTCCTTGCTGTCCACCGAGTCCCGGTCCTCGCCCTGGCGCATCTTCTTGGCCAGGTTGTAGAAGAGCGAGCGGTCCTTCAGCGTGACTTTCTTCATCAGCCAGTCGCGCAGTGGCTCCTTGGCGCGGTCAGCGCCATCCAGGAGGGTGCCCACCTTCGCCGAGGAGAACGCGCCAGCCCCCGAGGAGTCCCAGACGTTGAGCTCCGAGGCCCGGTACATCGTCATGCCCACGGGCGCCATGATGTAGACGGTGAGGATGACGGCCAGCCCGGTGATGACCTGGGTGGGCGGAATCTGCTGGGTGCCGAGCGCCGAGCGGACGATGGAGAGCACCACGGAGATCTTCACGAAGCTCGTCACCATCATCAGCGCGAAGGGAACCAGGCCCATGGCCGCGAGTGCGAGGATGAGGATGAGCGGACGCGACGTGAAGGTGTCGGCGCTCACCGCCTCGTTGGCCACGGAGTCGGGGATGGAGCCGGGGCGCTTCTTCTGCGCGAGGGCGATGAAGGGATGCAGCGACACCGCGGCCGCGAAGAGCCAGGGCGAGACGCGCGGGAGCAAGGAGCGGGCAGGAGTCTGGGCGTTCACGGGACGGGTGCCATCAGGCGCCGGGGGGCTGGGACGACGAGCCCCCGGAGCGGCGGGAAAGGAGCTTCTGAAGGAAAGGGCTCTGGGGAACCACGTTCGTCTGCGGGCGCTGCGCGCGGATGCGCTCCACTGCCTCCGAATCCAGCTTCGACAGCAGCTGCAGGCCCGCCTCGCCGCCGCCCACCAGCAGGTATTCGTCCGCGGCCTTCACCACGAAGAGCGCGCGCTTGGGGTCCAGCGTCAGGCGCTCCACCACGGTGACGACGGTCTGTTTTCCCGGCGCGGCCGCCTGGAGGCCCATCAGCCGGCGCAACCCCACGTTCAGCGTGAGGTAGATGGACGCCACCACCGCGCCCAGCACGAGCAGCGTGCGGATGAGCATCCACCCCATGCTCTCCGGCTCGGCCTCCGCCTCCGTCGCCGCCGCGCCCTCAAGCGCGGGGTCCTCCCAGCGTGGCTCCGCGCCCGGAGTCTTCTGACGCGATGCGGCGGATGCCTCTGGCGCGGGCGCGGACTCGGGCACCACACCCGCCACTGCTGAAGAGGAAGCCTCGGTAGAACCCTCCGCCGGGGCGGGAGGGACGGTTGATGCCGTGGAGCCTGGCACCACCGCCGCTTTCTGGGCGGGGGCCACTGGAGTGCTCGGCGCGGAGGGCGGCGCCGCAACCCGGACATTGTCCGCCGAGGCGGGCGCCGTCGCACTGGGGGCCAACTTCTTGGCCTCGGGCGACGAAGCCGGAACGACGGCGGGCGCCGTGGCGCTCGGCGGGGCCGACTTCTGGGCCTCGGGCGACGAAGCCGGAACGGCGGCAACGGGCGAAGCCGTGGCGCTCGGCGCGGGCGCGGAGGGCGCCTGGGCCAGCACGGTGGAGGGCGCGAGCAGCAGCGCGGCGCCCAGGGACAGGCGCATGAGGGGGGTGCGGAGGACTGCCATGGATGGGGGCGAGGCTAGTTCAAAGGCCGGAGGACCGCCACGGGCCCCCGTCCGGCAGCCCGCTCCCGCCCGCTTGCTTCCGTCGCGGATGAAGTCCTCAGCTCGCCAGGGTGGTGACGCGCACGCCGAGCTGGCCTTCCATCTCCACCAGCTCGCCTCGGGCCACCACTTTGCCGTTGATGGAAAGCTCCACTGGCTCGCCGGGCCCCCGGCTCAGCTCGATGACCTGACCGGCCCGCATGCCCACCACCTGCTCCGCGGTGACGGGGATGCGCGCCAGCTCCACGGCGATCTGCAGCGGTACGTCGCCGAGCAGGTCGCTTCCGTCCGGCTTGTTCACGTCGTCCAAGGGCGCCCCTTCGAGCTCCGGAGGAACGTCCAGCTCCGGGTTGGTGAAGTCCTCTTCCTGCTCCCGCCCCCCACCCTCCTCGGTGGCCGAGCGCGGGTTCCCCGACTCCCCGGGGATGATGCCGGTGATGCGGGCCTTGTAGCGCCCGTCCTCGACGAATACCTGGGCCTCCGCGTGCCCCGAGCGCCCCGCGCCCACGCGCAGCTGCGCCGTTCCAGGCTCGCCCCGGTCCGGCCGCGCCGACAGCACGTCCACCAGGACGACGTCCTTGACCCGCAGGCTCGCCAGGTCATTGGACGTCAGCTCCGCGGTGCCAATCTCCGCCCGCAGCCAGCTTCGCACCGCGGACAGCCGGTGCGCATGCACCGCCAGGTCCGCCTTCGCCCGAGCGCGCCGCTGGGCGCTCTCCACCGCGGGCTCCGCCGCCTCCAACACCGCCGAGGGCACCACCAGCCGCACCATGCCGCTGTGCGGCCCCAGCGTGGCATTCAGATGCACCGCCAGCATCGGCCCGTCGTCGCCCAGGCGCGCGGACACCTCGTCCACGCCACGCGCGACGCCGTCCAGCCTCGGGCGAGGCACCCCGGCCTGCAGCGCGGGCACCAGCACCCGCAGCGCTTCCAGGATGACGTAGCCCATCACCCCTTCCTCGATGTCCGTCAGCGGCCGCAGGCCCACCGTCTCGCCCGCGCCACCCAGCAGCAGGTCCACCGCCGTGTGGGCCAGTGACAGCTCCACCTCCAGCACCGCCCTGCCCTGCAACGCCCCCGGTGCCAGCACCGCGAGGAACGTCGGGTCGCCGAGGAACCTGCGCAGCTCCGCCATGGGCCGCACCTGCACGGACTCCAGGGACAGACGCACCTCCGCGTCGAACAAGCCCTTGAGCCGCGCGGACACCGCCCCGAGGGTCCCATCGTTCGGCGTCAGCCAGCGCAGCCGCTCCGCCAGGAGCCCCTGCGCCCTGGACACCTTCTCCAGGCCCTTGAACTGGAAGGGTCGCCAGCTGCCCCGGTCGACCTTCTCCGGACGCTCGCTTCGCTCGACCTTCTCCGGACGCTCGGTCTTCTCCGGCGGACGCACCGGCTTGAGCTGGCGGAGGTCCACCAGCATCGTCCGCTCATGCACGCCGGGACCTTCGTCCTCCGGCTCCACGCTCATGTCTTCGCCTCGAAGCGCACCGTCTCGAGCTTCAGGCCACGGCCGCCCAGCGCGGTGCGAAGCCCCTCGCTGTGCTCCTCGAGCATCTTCAGCACGTCACGGTTGGTGCCACTGAAGGTCGCGGAGATCTTCCCGTTGCGCGCGCTGACCTTGATGGACAGGCCGCTGAGCACGTCGCCGCGCAAATCAATCTGGAACTCCGCGAGGCCCGCGGCGTTGGTGCCCACACGCACGCGGTCCACGATCTTCTGGGCAATCTCGCTGGCCATGGCGCGCAGCCGCTCGGAGCCCGCGGTGTCCTTGGGCTTGGCCACCGGCACCGGCGCCATCAGCGCGGGGTTGAACCGGAACCCCGGCGCCATCTCCGCGCCGCCGCCTTCCTTCTTGTCCTTGCCGCCGCCCCCGCTGCCCTTGCCGCCGCCCGCGTCGGCATCCGCCCGGATGAGCGCGCCCTTCTCCGAGCTGACCTGTCCCAGCGCGGACTCGGCCTTGCTCATGTCCTTGTCGCGCCCCTCGGAGGTGCGCTTGTCCTCCTTGGAATCCGCGGCGCGCGAGCCGGAACGAGCCTCCGTCGCCCCGCTGTCCGCCCGGCGCTGCGTCTGCGCCAGACCCGCCGGGTTGCCACCCAGTTGCATCTGCTGGGCCTGCTCCCCGAAGGTCTTCCCCTCCTGCGTCGCCTTGGCCAGGATCTGCCTGGCGAAGGCACCCGGCGTCTGCGGCGTGGGCGCGGGAGCAGGGGCCGTCGCCTGCGGCTGGGCCTGGGGCTGCATCAGCTTCTGGAAGGCGCTGGCCCCCTCCGTCCGCTTCTTCGCCTGGCCCTCGGCGAGCTTCTTTTCCTGCATGATGCGCTCGGCCAGGCGCGCTGTTTCACGGTCGTCGTCGACTCGGCTCATGACATCGTTCCCGAGGGAAGGGGTGGCGGCAGGTTACTTGCGCTGCCGAGCCAGGAACAAGGCGTTGCCAATCTCCTCCTGGCTCAACTCCTCGCGCTGCTGGCGCTCGTGCTTCACCTGCTTCTGCCAGGTCTCCTTGTGCTTCTCGATGGCCTTGAGCTCCTTGGCCGCCTCGGCCATCTCCCGCCGCCGCTGCTCGACGAGTCGCTCGGCCACCTTCACCGCTTCCCGCTGACGCTCCACTTCCAGCGCCACCTGCGCCTCTTCGTCCTTCAGGCGCTCCTCGAAGCGGCCCATCATGTTCATGCCGTTGATGCCGGCGCCCTTGGCCATGACCTCCTTGAGGTAGGCGGCCACCTTCTCCTTGCGCTCGCGCTTGCGGCGCTCCAGCTCGTCAATCAGCCGCTGGAGCTCCACCTTTTCCCGCTCGAGGGCCTTGATGGCGTCGGAGAAGGCCTGTTCGGCTTCCTCCTTGGCCCGGGTCCGCATGTCCAGCAGGGTTTGCAACCGGTACGGGGGCATGGTGACCCCATCCTACCCCGGATTTACCGGGGTGCACCCCTGTCCCTCACTCCTCGAAGAGGGCGATCAACTGCTCCACCGTCTCCTCGAAGCCGGAGTTGGAGTGGGTGTCCTGCTTGAGGAAGTCGATGATGGCGTCGTACTTGTCGATGGCGTAGTCCGTGCGGGGGTCCGTCCCGTACTGGTAGGCGCCCAGCAGGATGAGGTCGCGCTGCTTCTCGTACGTGGCCAGCGTCTCGCGCAGCTTGCCCGCCGCCTTCTTGTGCTCCTTGGAGACGATGCCGCTCATCACACGGCTGAGGCTCGCCAGCACGTCCATTGCGGGCCACTGGTTTCGCTCGCCCAGCGCGCGGTTGAGGATGAAGTGGCCGTCGAGAATACCGCGGACCTCGTCCGCGATGGGCTCCTCCATGTCACCGCCGGCCACGAGGCAGGTGTAGATGGCGGTGCACTTGCCCTTCTCCGAGTTGCCCGTGCGCTCCAGGATGCGCGGCAGCATGGAGAACACGCTCGGCGGATAGCCCTGGCGGGCCGGGGGCTCACCCACGGCGAGGCCAATCTCACGCTGGGCACGCGCCAGACGCGTCACCGTGTCGAGCATGAAGAGCACATTGCCGCCGCGCTCCCGGAAGTACTCGGCGATGGCGGTGGCGACGTAGGCGGCGCGCAGACGCACGAGGCTGGGCTGGTCAGAAGTGGCGCACACCAGAACGGAGCGCTTCATGCCCTCCTCGCCCATGGCGTCCTCGATGAACTCGCGGACTTCGCGACCACGCTCGCCGATGAGGGCGACGACGCAGAGGTCGGCCTGGGTATTGCGCGCTATCTGTCCCATCAGCGTGGACTTGCCGACGCCGGAGCCGGCGAAGAGGCCCACGCGCTGACCCTCGCCCACGGTGAGCAGCCCGTCGATGCAGCGCACGCCCAGGGGCAGGGGCCGTTCGATTCGCTGACGGGTGAACGGGTCCGGGCAGTTGCGGTCCACGGACCAGTCGATAAGGCCCTCTTCCGGCAGTTCGCTGCCGTCCATGGGCTCGCCGATGCCGTTGAGCACGCGCCCCAGGAGCGCCTCGCCGCACTTGATGCTCAGGGGCTTTCCGGTGGGGATGACCTCGCTGTCCGGGCCGATGCCGTACAGCTCGCCCAGGGGCATGAGCATCACCTCGTCGCCCTGGAAGCCCACCACCTCCGCCTTCACGGGGCCGCGGCCGCGGCTCTTGATGAGCACCAGCTCGCCCACGCGGACGTTGGGGACGCTCGCCTTGATGATGAGGCCCGTCAGCTCGGTGACGCGGCCCCGGACGCGCACCGTCTGGGCGTCCTGGATGAGGTCGAAATAGCGCGAAAGGTCGATGGCCATGGACGTTCCGTCCCGGCTAGGCCGGGCCTTCCTTCGGGCCGTTCTGGTCTGGCAGCAGCACGTTCTGGAGCATCTCCAGCTGCGTGGGCAGCTGCGCATCCACCGTGCCGAACTCCGTCTGGACGATGCAACCCACCGGAGCGACCTCCGGGTCCTCCTTGATGGCCAGGTCCACCGCGCGGCCGATGAGCTCCATCAAAATGGGCTTCTTGGCGCGCAGCACGGCGGCGGTCTTCGGGTGCACGCGCAGGGTCATGGCGCGGGCGCTGCGCAGGTTGTCGATGGCGGACGCGCACAGCTCCAGCATCAGGTCCGGGTCCTTCTCCAGGCTCCGGCCGATGATCTTCTCACCCACGCGCAGGCCCAGGGCGATGATGTCCCTCTCGTACGTGCCCAGCAGCTCCCCGGCCTGCATCTTCGCGCGGAGGATGATTTCCGTGGCCTGGGCCAGCCCTTCCTGGCGCCCCTGCTCCCGCGTCTTCACGAGCAGCTCCTCGCGCTCGCGCTGGGCCTCCGCGAGGATGCGCTCCTTCTCGCGGTGGGCCTCCTCGATGATGCCCTGGGCTCCCTGGCGGGCCTCGAAGACCTCGGCGTTCATCACCCCCGCGCGCGGAGGCCGCAACACCGGCCGCTCCGACACGAGAGACGGCTCCGCCGTCCCGTCACCCTTGATCACCTTGCCGATCGCCATGCGCCGCTCCTTGCGGGCCGGATGCTAGCGCGTTCCGCCGCGCGGTCCACGCCCACCGGAGCCAGGAGGCACCGGGCCGTCCGTGTCGGACGCCCCACGGGGTCGGCGCTGCACCGACGTGCCCTCCCGAACCCCTGGGGGCGCGCCCGGAGCGGGAGCCGCTCGCCCGGCCAGCACCCGAGGGGGCCTCTCCTGCGGGCTCGAGCCCTCCCGGGCCGGGTCCGGGCGCACCGCCTTGACGCTGACCGAGGAGCGCGAGCGGAACACCCGAGAGCCCTCCGGGTCCTCGCGGGGCAGGGGGGCGGCGTCGGGACGGGGCTGCACGCGAGAGGAGCGAGACAGCTCTTCGGGCGGGCGCTGCACGCGGGAACCCTCCGCCGCGGGGCCCACGCGCGAGCGCTCCCGAGCCGGAGGCGCCTCTGGCTCACCCGCGGGAGGCGCGGGCCGGGGCCGAGGTCCCCCCAGGCCCAGACGCGAGGGAGGAGGACCGATGCGGGCCCCCTCCGGGTCCGGTCGCCCGGGGCGGGATTCGGGGCCACCTGGCTCGCGACGAGCGACGGGCGCGCCAGGAGGCTCTCGGCGAGCACCCGCCGAGGTGCCTTCGCGACGCGGAGCACCCGGGGCCGGCGCAGCGGACGTGGGCTCACGGCGAGGAGGGATGCGATGAACCGCGGAGCCGTCCGAGGCACCATCCTTGGGACGCGCGACGCGCGACGGCTCGCGACTGGACATGGCGCCCGCGCTCCTCGCGGCCCGTTCGGCCATGAAGTCACGCCGCGCCGCGGGCTCGGCCCCTGGAGGCCGGCGCGTGGCGGTGGCTGCCTTCGCCGGCTCGCGGGCCACGCCCGTCCCCTCTCGAGGCGCGGCGGCTGGTGCCTTCGCGGGCTCACGGGCCACGCCTGTCCCCTCTCGAGGAGCGGCGGCGGCCTTCGCCGGCTCGCGGGCCACGCCCGTCCCCTCTCGAGGCGCGGCGGCGGCTGCCTTCGCCGGCTCACGGGCCACGCCTGTTCCTTCTCGAGGTGCGGCGCCGGGCTCACGGGTCCCTCCAGCGGGAGCTTCACGCGCGACGGAGGAAGCCGCGGCGGCCGCGGCCTTGCGTGCGCCAGGAGGCGGCGGAAGCACGGCGGACTGACGCGGCGGCGGAGGCGTCGCCAGACGCACGGGCCGCTCGATGAGGCCCCGGGTGGCGAGCCGCTCCAGGTCCATGACGATGTCGGTGCGGCCACCGTCTCCGCGCGCGGTGGGACGGATGCGCTCCTCGCGCACCCACTTCGCCACCAGGCTGCCGAACTCACCCCGGTACTTCTCCAGCATGCGCGCGGCGAACTCAGGGGACTGGGCCACGCACGCGCGCGCCAGCCGCTGGACTCCCGCGCTGCGGATGGAGCCCGCCGGGTTCTTCAGTCCGTCATGCAGCTCCAGCTGCGCGCGCGCGTCCTCCTCGGGAAGCTTGCGCGGCGCATTGGCCGCCACGGACTTGCCGGCCAGGAGCTTCAGGTCCGGAGGCAGGGCCTCCAGCAGCATCTCCCGCTCCGCGTCGGGAAGACCCGCCAGGGCCGGGCCGAGCACGCGCGCGCCCAGCCTGTCGCTCACCGTGAGCAGCTCTCGCTGCTGGAGCATGAGCACGTCGGAGAACTTGAAGCCCGCGGACTGCGAGGCGCTCGACTCCCGAGCCAGCGCCTCCTCCAGCTTCCACCGGACGATGTCCAATACTTGAGGCCGGACCTCGCGGGTCAGCTTCACGCGAGACGGCGGCAGGTGGACCCGCACCGCTTCCGCCATCGCGGAGGGCAGCGCGCGCAGCACCATCTCCATCAGCGCACCGCGCTCGCGCTGCAGCAGCGCGGCCAGGCGCTCCGGCTCCGCGCTCCACAACTGGCCGCGCCGGTCCTTCACCAGCCGCTTGATCTCCTGCACCAGCGCGGGGATGCGCTTGTCGCGGGGGATCTGCAGGATTTCCTGCGCGCGGTGGCGCAGCAGCTCACCTTCCTCCGTCGGGAGGTGCTCCATCGCCCCCAAGCTCTCCTGGCCGCCGAAGGTGACGGCGGTCAGGAGCAACATGCTCTGGCGCTTGTTGAGCGAGGTGAAGAACGAGTCCAAACGTCACCTCGCGGGCTTCCACGGACGCCCGCTGGGAGAAAGAAGGCGCCCCACCGGGAGGGGCGCGGAAGGCGTCAGGCCTCGGGCGGACGAACGCGAGGACGGGTGCCACGCGCCGCGGGCGCGCCGCCGGGGGAGCGCATGAACGACCACCCCGTCACGCCCATCATCACCACGATGAGCAGGAAGGCGCCCCCCAGCATGACCTTGAACTGGCTGGCGCTGGAGGCCGTCATCCGCAGACCCAGCACGTCCTGCTGCCGGTTCTCGTCCGTCTTCTCCGCCTTGGGGCCCTGCGCCGCGGTCATCAGCACCGTCACCGCCTCCGGCCGCATCTCCGGCACGGCCGTGGCCACGAAGGCCTTCACGGCCGCGACCTCGATGGGCGCCTTGCCGCCCTCGACGATGCGGTACTTGATGAACACCGACGCGGACGGCAGCGGCTTGTTCTCCGGCTGCGTCAGGTCGTTGTTCTCCGGCACGCTGACGATGGCGCGTGCTTCCAACACGCCGTCAATCTGATTGAGCGCGTTGGAGACCTCGCCCGCCATGGCCTTGAGGAGCATGGCGCGCTCCTCCGTGGCGGTGGGCACCATGCTTCCCTTGGCGAAGTGCGACAGCCCCTTCTCCACGGGTCTGGGCAGCGAGTTGAGCTTGAGCAACTCCGCTGCCTCCGCGGCGTCCGTCTTGGGCACGGTGATCATGAACCGCACCTCGTTGCCGCCTTCCTCCTTCTCCTTCTTCGCGTTGATGCCGTTCTTGCTGAGCAGGACGTAGATTTCGTTGGCGTCCGCTTCACTCAGCTCATGTTGCAGCTCGATGTGACATCCCGTCACGAGCACGAGGGCGAGGAGCGGGGCGGCGAACGCTTGCGGTCGGCGAATCATGGGCACATTGAGCTTACTAGGGCCTCGGAAAACGCGGAAGGGCGCCCCCTCCAACTCGGAGAGGCCGCCCTTCATCCAAGCGCCACCGAGGACGGTGGACTGAATCAGACCTGCGTCTTGACGACGTCCTTGAGGCCGGTGGTGGCCTTCTCGACCACCTTGCTCGTCAGGTCCAACTGCTGGGTGTACTGGTACATGGACGCCTGGAGCGACAGCAGCTCGGCGTTGGAGAACTGCTTGCCGCTGGAGGCCTGGGAGATGATCTTCTCCAGGTTGCCCTGGCCCTTCTCCAGGTCGCCAATCACCTGCGACATCATGTCGGAGGCCTTGCCCGTCTTGCCCGTCTCCGTCTTGGCGGCGACAGGCTCCGCGGCCTTCGCGGAGACCGGCTGGGTGGCGGTGGCGCTGACCTTGTTCAGGGCCGCCTTCTCCGTCTTGTTGACGGTCTCCACCTGGCGGACGGCGTCCGTCTTCTGGGTCGCCTGCGCCGCCTGGGCCTTGTTCACGCCCTGGGCCGCGTCCACCTGGCCGGCGCCCTGCGCCTTGTCAGCGAGAACTCCGTCGAACTTCGACGCTCCCGCCTTGTTCGTCTGCTGGACGCCCTGATCCTGCAGCTTTTGCTGCGCCACCTGCGCCGCGGAGATGCCCGCCATCGGACCCGCCATGTGACAGCCTCCTTGCATCCGTCGAGGTAGGGGGAAGTTCCTCCTCCTCGTTCAAGAGTTCCTTGAGGCGGTCGATGGCGCGCGCATGAAGCCGCGACGCCCAGCTCTTCGACTGCCCGATTTCCGACCCCGCCTCTTCCAGCGTCCTGCCCTGGAAGTAGTACCCCTGAAGAAGCTTGCGCTCCTTCTCCGGGAGCTTCTCTATCGCCGCCCGCACCCGCGTCTTCAGCTGCTCCTGCTCCAGCCGGACATCCACCGGCAGCGACTCGTCGGTGTACCCGCCGTTGTCGGCCCCCTCCAGACTGGAGGCGAACACCATCGCCAGACCCTGCACCGCATCCGAGATGTCACTGACATCATCGTCGAATGAGCTGCCCCGGTTGCTTGAGCCCGACTCCCGGTCCGACAAATTGCCGAGATACGCCGCCGCCCGCTCGCCCACATACGCGTTGCGGGCGTCAGAACCCCTCAACACCCCCATCTTCCTCAAGCCGTCGAAGATGGCGCCCTTGATGCGGTAGTGGGCAAAGGTGAGGAAGTTGGCTCCCACCTTCGGGTCGAATCGTT
Source organism: Myxococcus sp. CA039A (assembly GCF_013336645.1). Lineage (NCBI taxonomy): Bacteria > Pseudomonadati > Myxococcota > Myxococcia > Myxococcales > Myxococcaceae > Myxococcus > Myxococcus sp. CA039A. The sequence goes on from NZ_JABUMQ010000295.1 coordinate 12,382, forward strand.
CAGCGGCCTCCAGCAGTCCAATCTGTCCGTACGCCACCAGCTCATCCAGCTCCAGCTGGGCGTTGAACTGCTTGCGCACGGTCGCCGCGAGCGACCGAACGTAGGGGCCGTACTTGGTGAGAATGGCCTTCCTGTCTTCGCCCAGTGGCAAGCGCTGCTCACTCGGCCTTGGACCACAGCCGCTCGAGTACCTGGTTCAGCCTCGGGTCATCCTGCAGTGCGTCCGCGATCTTCGTGGTGAGGGAGGAGGACTTCATGCGCAGCTTCTCCTTCAGGACTTCGGCGACCAACGCCCGGGTCGCCTCTTCCTTGCTCTTGAAGCCCCCGTTCTTCAATCCGCGGGCGATGGCCATCGCCTGCGCGGCGACCGGATCCGCGGCCTGGGGGCCCTGGACGTTGCTGGAGCCTACCAGACCCGAAACGCCGACGAGAGACTCCGCCTTGTCCACCCGGGCGCCAAAGGCCGTGCCACCCGTGGGCGCCGCGGACGACGCCCCCTTCGCGCCGCCGGCGCGCCCCTTCCCACCACCGCGTCCAACGCCACCGACAGCCATGGGCGAAGCTCCCCTTCTGCCTCTACTTCTTCGCGGGAGGCAGGACTCCCGCTTCCTTCGCCTGGAGGAGCGCCTGCGCAAGACGGGCCCCGTCACCTTCGGGCTCCAGGTCGATGGCGGCCTTCAGCTCCTTGAGCGCCTCCGGCACCTTGCCGAGGAACAGGAGCGCCTCTCCCACATGCGCGCGCGGCAGGGACGCCTGCGGCGCCAGTCGCTGCGCGGAGCGGTAGGCCTGCAGCGCCTTGTCGTGACGGCCCTGCGCGAACTCCACCGCGCCCAGCCCCAGCTGCGGAACCTCGCTCCTGGGCATCAGCGCCGCGGCGCCGGAGAAGATCTCCTTCGCCTTGTCGAACTGCCCCATGTCCAGCCACAGATAGCCGGCCTCCAGCAACACCATGGCCTGCTGGCGCCCCAAGGGGACCAGGCTGTTCGAGATCTCCGAGACGCTCTCCGCCATGGACTTCGCTCTTCCTTTCCTGGCCCGGGTTGGAGGGAAGCGGCGCCGCTCCCCTCCCCTCCGGGCTCGCGCCCGCCACGCCCCGAGGGCTTAGCGGACGTTGCTGATGGAGTTCTTGATGCAATCGTGCCGCGACTTCATCACGTTGGAAATAGCCGTGAAGGTCTGCGACTCCTGCTGGATGGCCGCCTGCAGGTTCAGCAGCTTGGAGTTCTCCGCCGCCATCTGGTTCAGCGAGAAGTTGCCGCCGACAGTGTCCGACGTGCTGGTGCCCAGCGCGCCCGTGCCCGGACCCGCGACACCACCACCGACGCCACCCGCCACGCCGCTGATGCCGGCCGCGACGCCGCCACCCATCGACGGGGCCACCGTGCCGCCGCCCATGCCGACCGCGGTGCTCATCACGCCCGCGTAGGGCGCGCTGCCAGAGCCCGCGTTGTTGGACAGGGTGTGAACCGAGGAGACCGCCGCGGACACAATCTGACCGCCCGGAATCATGCCGGCCACCGCGCCGACGCCCGTGCCCACCGCGCCCGCCGCGCTGTTCAGGCCGTTCTGAAGCCGAGCGCCGAAGCCCGTGTTCGGGGTCTGGCGCGCCGTCGTGACGTTGGTCGAGAGCCGGACGCCGGGACCCATCATGTTGTCGATCTTCGCCATTTCATCCTCCAGGCGCTGCGAGAAGTAGACAGAGCTCCCGGATGATCCAGTGCTCTTTCCCTGATTATCGGCCCAGCCCTCCGCCAGTTGCCTGTCCGTGGCGAAAAACCGCGACTCAACGGGAAAACCCCGTCATTTCCGACCCTTGGAACCCTTCGCCTCGGCGATCAGCCGCTCGCGGGTATCCACCAACAATTCCAGCAGCTGCTCGGCGTGGGTCAGCGCGGCCTGGGCCTTCTTGCCCGCGTCCACCTTGGGCCCCTTGAGGGCGGCCAGGCCGTCCTTCAGCGGGTCGAACAGCGCCCGGACGTCCTCCGCGGGGGTCGCCTCGAGCAGCGACTCGATTGCGGGGTACGAGGGCACGGGGAGCTCCTGGGACGGGGAGGGAG
>NZ_JABUMQ010000296.1:0-14373 GCF_013336645.1 Myxococcus sp. CA039A
CCCGGGCGCCCCCGCGCTGGAGGCCGCCACCGCCATCCTGGAGGCCGGCGCCCCGTACGCGGCCACGCAGAAGATCCACCTGGAAGACGTCACCAGCATCTCCCCCGCGGAGGCGCCCCGCCGCGTGTTGGAGCTGCGCGAGCGCGTCGCCCGGGGTGAGCGCGTCGTGGCCGTCATCGACTCCGTCCTCACCCGTCCCGCAAGCCTCCCCCTGGCGCTCGCCGCCGACGGCGTCCTCCTGTGCGTCACCCTGGGGGAGACCGACTTCGGCTCGGCTCGCAAGACGATGGACTTCATCGGCGCGGAGCGCTTCGTGGGCAGCGTCACCTTCCCCCGGCCGAAGAAGAAGGGCCGGGCCTCGTCGTCCAGGAAGAAGAAGCCATGACGTCTCCTGACGCCCCGTCGCTCCGCCTCAGCGTCGTCGTCGCCACCTACAACCGGCTCCCCCTCATCTCCCGACTGCTGGAGCAGTTCGCCACCCAGACGCTCGCGCCCGAGCGGTTCGAGGTCGTGGTCGTGGATGACGGCTCCAAGGAGCCGGTGAAGGAGCCACTGCTCGCCCTCACCGCGAAGCTGCCCTATGCCCTGCGCGTGGAGGTGCAAGCCAACGCGGGCGCCGCGGCCGCGCGACACCGGGGCGTGCTGGCCGCGCGGGGTGAAGTCGTGCTCGTCACCGACGACGACATGCAGGTGGCGAACGACTTCCTGGAGCGGCACCTGGACCACCACCCCGCGGGCTCGCGGCACGTGGTGCTCGGCCGCATCCGGCCGGACCCGTCCATTGGCGACATGCCGCTGTTCGAGCGCTGGTACGCGTACCTCAACCACCGCATGGCGGAGGAGCTCTCCGTCCCCGGCGCCCGCGCGCACGGCAACCACCTGTACACCGGCAACGTGTCCTTCCATCGCGAGGACTACGTGGGCGTGGGCGGCTTCGACAAGTCGCTGGGCCAGTCCGAGGACGTGGAACTGGGCGTGCGGCTGGAGAAGGCCGGCTGCTCCTTCGTCTTCGCCAGCGACGCGTATGTGTTGCACGGCAGTGACCACGTGTCCTTCGAGCGCTGGCTCAAGCGCGCGCACCGCTACGGCATGTTCGACACGCAGGTGGCGCGCAAGCACCCGGACGTGCGCGGCGTGAATCCGTGGCGGCTCCTGTTCGAGACGAACCCGCTGGCGCGCCCGCTGCTCGCGGCGACCGTGGTGGCCCCGGAGGCCACGCGCCTTTTGACGGGCGCGGTGATGCGCGCGGCGAAGGCGGCGGACAAGCTGGGGCTGGAGAAGGCGGCCTTCGCGGGCACCTCCGTGGTGTACGGCATGGAGTACCTGCGGGGCGCTCGCAACGAGGCGGGTGGATGGACTGGCATTGCCCGCGAGGTCGCGCGTTACCTCCAGGGCGGGGGGAGACGATGAACATCATGAAGTCGAAGCGCTCGATGCTCGGCGCGCTGGTCTCCGATGCACTGGAGCTGGCGAAGGCCGCCAACGGCGACACCGGCGCGAAGTCCATCGCGAAGATGGTGCTCACCAGTGACTCGTACCGCATCACCGCGCTGAACCGCGCCCGCGAGGCCGCGCTCGACTACCACATCCCCCTGGTCAACCACGTGCTGCGCGTGGCGCAGACGGCGGTGATGGGGATTGAGATTGGCAAGGACGTCACGCTGGGCAAGGGCGTGTACTTCGTGCACAGCCTGGGCATCGTGATTGGCGGCGACGCGCGCATCGGCGACCGGGTGCGCTTCTACGGCAACAACACCGTGGGCACCGCCAAGGACAACGGCTACCCGACCATCGAGGACGATGTGTGGATTGGGGCCGGGGCGCGCATCCTCGGGCCGGTGCGCATTGGCGCGCGCTCGCGGATTGGCGCGAATGCCGTGGTGCTCCAGGACGTTCCGCCGGACAGCGTGGCCGTGGGCATTCCCGCCCGCGTCTTCCCACGCAAGGACACCGACGACGTGGTGCTGTGAGGCCCGCCTCACGGCGAGCCCGGGGGAGATGAGTTCATGGAGGACGGCGTGAAGGGTTCGCGGAGGAAGGCCGGCGCGGCCGTGTTGACGTGCGCGCTCGTCGTCGGCGGCACGATGGCGGTGGCCCAGGGACTCCAGGCCCAGGACGGCACCGGCGCCGGGCCCGTGGCCAGCGCGTCACCCAAGGCAGCGGGCAAGGCGAAGAAGGCGTCCGGCGAGGCGAGGAACGCTTCTGGTACCACGGCGGCTTCCGGCGAGGCGAAGAACACAGCCGGGGCTTCGGCGGAGAAGGCGTCCGGCGAAGCGAAGAACGCGTCCGGCACCACGGAGACCTCCGGAGAGGTGAAGAACGCGTCCGGCACCACGGCGGCTTCCGGTGCGACCTCGTCCTCCGCCACGCTGGAGGCGCTCTACGACGGGGGCCTGGGCACCGGATGGAAGGACATTGGCTGGGCGCCGCGTGAGCTGCCTCGGGGTGCTCCGGCGCGCATGCGCCTGTTCAACTACGGCGGCTGGATTCTGTACCGCCCGAAGCTGGAGGGTTCATTCGGCGCGCTGTCCCTGCGCCTGAGCGCGCCCGAGTCCTACGGCGAGTTCCTCGAAGTACGGCTGGACGCGCAGGGCTCCACCTCCTTCCCGCGCATCCCGATTACCTCCGAGCTCCAGGTCCGCAAGGACGGCGAGTGGTCTGAAATCCTCATCCCCATGGAGCTGCTCAACCCGCGCGGAGAGGCGTTCGACCGCGTGGTGCTGCGCGCGTCCAAGGACGTGGGGCGCGACTGGGTGCTCTTCGACAAGGTGTCGCTGGTGCCGCTGCCTCCCGAGGTCGCCGCCGCGCTCGCCGCGGGCGGGGGACGCACCGGCAAGGGCAGCGGGCGCGAGACGAAGCTGACCATCGACTGCACCGCGCCCGGCCATCGCATCAGCCCGCTCATCTACGGCATCGCCATGGATGGCCTGCGCGAGAAGAAGGACCAGCACCAGTACCGCATGGGCGCGACGACGCGCCGCTGGGGCGGCAACCCCACGTCCCGCTACAACTGGAAGCTGGGCGGCGCGTGGAACACGGCCAACGACTGGTTCTTCCAGAACGTGGACATCGGCCTGAGCTACGAGGACTTCATCGCCTCCAACCGGAAGCACGGCATGATGTCCGCCGTCACGGTGCCTCTGATTGGCTGGGTGGCGAAGGACACGACGTCGGTGGGCTTCCCGGTGTCGAAGTTCGGTCCGCAGCGCGGCGAGGACAACGGCTCCGGCAACGGCGTCACGCGCGATGGCACACCGCTCAAGCCAGGCGCGCCGTCCCAGACGAGCACCGAGGCCTCGCCCGAGTTCGTCGCCGAGTGGGTCCGCACCATCCGCGAGCGGGACCTCGCGCGCGGTGGCGAGCGCAACGTCCGGATGTACATCCTGGACAACGAGCCCATGCTCTGGAACTCGACGCATCGGGATGTCTTCCCGGAGCCGCTCACATACGACGGGCTGTTGTCCCGGACGATTGCGTACGGCACCGCGGTGCGGAAGGCGGACCCGGAGGCGCTCATCGCGGGCCCGGCCGAGTGGGGCTGGACGAACTACCTCTGGTCGGCGGCGGACTTCGCGCCGGGCAAGGCGCCGCACTCGGACCGCCGCGCGCACGGGGATGTGCCGCTGTTGCCGTGGTACCTGCGGCAGCTTCGCGAGCACGAGAAGAAGACGGGCGTGCGCATCCTCGACGTGGTGGACGTTCACTTCTACCCGCAGACGAACGTCGGCGTGGGGCTCGAGGGGAACACGGACCCGGAGACGAACGCGCGCCGCATCCGCTCGACGCGAGGCCTGTGGGACCCGACGTACAAGGACGAGTCCTGGATTGCAGAGCCCGTGCGCCTGTTGCCGCGCCTCAAGGAGTGGATTGCGCAGAACTACCCGGGCCGGAGCATCTCCATCGGCGAGTACAACTTCGGCGCGTTCGGCCACATGAGCGGCGGACTGGCGCAGGCCGAGGCGCTGGGTCGCTTCGCGCAGGAGAACATCTACTCCGCGTACTTCTGGCAGTACCCCACGAATGGCAGCCCGGTGTTCTGGGCGTTTCGAGCGTTCAGGGACTTCGACGGGCGCGGTGGGCACTTCCAGGACTACTGGGTGCCGGCGAAGGCGGAGGAGGGCACCAGCGTGTTCGCCTCGCGAGACGAGTCGGGGACGAAGCTGGTGGCGGTGGTGTTGAATTTCGACCCGGACCAGGCCGCGCAGGCTCGGGTCGAGTTGAAGGGTTGTGGGACGCTCGAGGGTGCGCGCGTGCTCGGGTATTCGGGCGCGCCGGGTGGGTTCCTGGAGCAGACGGCTGGAAGCAAGACGGCGGGGACGCTGACGCAGCGGCTGCCGCCCTACTCGATGACAGTGCTTGATTTGACGGTGAAGAAGCCATGAGTGCCGCGACCCCCGAGACTCCGAAGCCGACGCCGTTCACCACGGGCCGCCCGCGCCTGCACATTGGCCAGTTGGCCATCGACCAGCTGACGTTCGAGGACGCCGTGCAGCAGATTGGGCGCCTGGTTGATTTGCACCAGGGCGGCTACGTCTTCACCGCCAACGTGGACCACGTGGTGCTGGCGGAGGACAACGTGCAGTTCCGCGAGGCGTACTCGCGCGCCACGATTTCGGTGGTGGATGGGATGCCGATTGTCTGGGCATCGAAGGCGATGGACGTGACGTTGCCCGAGCGCATCGCCGGCTCGGATTTGATTCTCCCGTTGATGAAGCTGGGGGCGGAGCGCAAGTGGCGGGTGTTCCTGCTCGGCGCGGGCCCTGGCGTGGCGGCGAAGGTGGCGAAGCAGGTGAAGGATACGTACGGCGTGGAGGTGGTGGGGTGGGACTCGCCGATGGTGAAGACGGATGGGGGGGATGCGCAGAACGACCCGATTGTGGCGAAGATTCGGGAGGCGGATCCGCACCTGCTCTTCGTGGCGTTGGGGAGTCCAAAGCAGGAGGTGTGGATTTCGCAGGTGGCCGGGAAGCTGGGGCCCACCGTGGCGATTGGCATCGGGGCGGGGTTCGACTTCATCGCGGGTACGGCCAAGCGCGCGCCGCAGTGGATTTCCAAGGCGGGCTTCGAGTGGCTCTACCGTCTGGTCAATGAACCCAAGCGCCTGTGGCGCCGGTACATCCTGAATGACTCGCGCTTCGCGACGATTCTGGTGCGTGAGTTCTGGCAGCGGACGGGTGGGAAGTCGGAGTAGCCACCCCACGCCTGCCCAGGTGGCGACGAGCGCGGCCTCGCACATCCCCCGAAGGTCAACGAGGCCGTGAAGCCGCTGCAGCACTGACTCACCACCAAGAGCCTCCAGGCGGAGCAAGTGGTGCGCGCGAATCGACTTCCCCTCAAAGCTCGCTCGGCTGCCCATGGGTTCTCCGAGGAGAACCTTCAAACGAGGGGATAGCTCAGGGTTGGGCCCGACCCGACCTTCAGTCTGCCTGACGCCATTCTTTACGGCGTTCCCCACCGAGCCCCGTCGCGCCGGAGCAGCCGCGCTGGCACGGCCCAGGCGTCTTCACCGCACATCGTCGTGGCATACTCCGGAGCAGGCCGACTCTGACCCGCGGCTCGCTGGCTCGACTGAAAGGACGCGCCCATGCGACTCCGCGCCTGCGCCACGCTTCTGCTCTTCCTCTCGGCGTGCGCTACGTCGGCACCGAGCCCAAGGGAGCAAGTGCCCTTGAACCCAAGGGTCGCCAACCTCCAGAGAGCAGCGACGCTGCCGTGGGCGGATGGCGGGCGCTGCGTGGTGCGGGAGGCATCCAACGAATGGGCCGTGCTTGTGGAGAGGTGCTATCAGGCGCTCGACCATCAGCGGGTCCAGTTTCGCGATGTCACGGGAAGATGCTCTGTCGCCTCCGCGGGGGCCGCGACCTTGGGTTTAGGAGTCTGCATTCTGATAGCACCCGAGATAGTCGTTGGAGCCGTGATTGTCGCTGGAGCAGTCGTGGTGGCCGTCGCCATCAAAGAAGAGTTGGATGCATATCGGAGGGCATCTCGTGAGGGTGCGCAGCCCGAGACCCAAACGCGGCCATCCCATGAGCAGGAGCGTTTGACGCACCGAAAGCCCGAGCCAGCAGGGCAGGACTGGTTCCCCCCGGCGCCGACCGATCCACTGGACCGAGAACGCCATCCGGAGTGCAGGCCCGTCCCGGTGCCGCACGCGGGCGAGGATGCTCCGCATAACGAGTGCGCCGACACGTTTCCGCCCAACCGCTATCCCGGCAATGACGTGCTCGTTGGCGGCAAGCGCTTTGATGCGCTTCAAGTCGGCGCGCGTGTGCTGTGGGAGATCAAGACCCATCAGTTTGACACGTACAGTGACTTCCTCCGGGATCGGGTCGTCGAAGATCAGTTGGAAGAGTTCCAGGAGGACCGCGACATCGCAGCGGCCTGTGGATATAGCTTCGTCGTTGGGGTGAGTAGTGCCGCGCACAAAGATGCGCTGCTGCGACAGGACTCCAGCCTCAGAATCGTCGTCACGGGATGCAAACGATGACCACGCGAAAGCGCCTCGATATGACCGTCTACGCGCCTACACTCGCGGAGCACGACGGCCGCACACTCGCTGTCGTCCGTGGCATGGAACGGGCGCTGCCCGGTTTGCGCCTGGAGTGGGAAGTGAGCAAAGGAGGGCGCCCCATCGAGCTACCACAACGCGAGGCCTGGCTCGCTGAGGCGGCAACACGCGGAAAGTTCCCACTGCTATGCAACGGCGAAGAGAGCTACCCAGTAACCATTTCTGGGATGCGACGCTCCGCGAGCGCAAGCCCTGGCGGCCAGCAACAGCTCCAAGTCCATGCGAAGTTGCCACTGGATGCGGCCATCATCACGGCAGCGGCGGAGCTGCTGGAGGGCATGGCGGAAGGCGCACGCGCGTTCTGGGGGCATGCGACGCCGGACAGCGCCGCGCTGGACATTGCGTATCAGACAGCACCCACGCTGGAAGGGCCGCCGTCCCCACGCAGGGGGCTGCCCGCCCTGAAGCTCTTCGAGCACATCCGCTCGCCTGAGATTCCCTATTACCTCGGCTGGCTGAACTACTGGTCGGATGCTGCCGCGGAAGCCATCGGGTTCCCCGACCCTGCCCGCGACACGGACCTGCTCTCACGGGCGCGGCGCACGGCAACGGGTGGATGGATTGTGCCGCTCACCGAAGCGCCGCTCGAGCTCGACAACCCCGCCCACCTGGACGCGCTCTTACGGGCCTACGAGCGCTTCCCGAAGATCGGCGGTCGCTCAACGCCTTGACGCCTCAGCGCGGGCCTCAGCAGACACCTCTCCCCTCAGATGGCCAACATCTGACATTGTCAGGGCCAACACCTCGCACCACGTTTTGAGTGGCCTCACACGCCGGCACTAGGCTCCGTGGCAAGACCGATGACCGTGAGAGAGACAACGAGGGGGGAACGAAGTCCACGGGTCAAAGACTCGCTGATTTCGACCCAGGTCAATGACTTCATCATCGAGGAGCGCATCGGCGAGGGAGGCATGGGCGTCGTCTATCGCGCCGTCCACCCCCTGATTGGCAAACAAGTCGCCATCAAGGTCCTCCGCGCCGAGCACGTCACCCAGCAACAGGTGGAACGTCTGCTCATCGAGGCACGCGCCGTCAATTCCATCCGCCACCCGGGCATCATCGACATCTTCGGGTTCGGACGCCTGCCCGACTCGCGGCCCTACATCATCATGGAGCTGCTGCGCGGCCAGTCCCTCTCCGAATCCCTCAAGCAACTCGGACGCCTGGACCCCAACACCACCGCCTGGATTCTCGACCAGATTCTCTCGGCGCTCGGAGCCGCTCACAAGGCGGGCGTGGTGCACCGGGACATGAAGCCCGGCAACGTGTTCCTCGCGGAGATGCTCGACGGCTCGCGCGCCGTCAGGCTCGTCGACTTCGGCATCGCCAAGCTGGTGCGCAGCCACGACGGCCCCACCACCGTGGACGGCACCATCCTCGGAACGCCCGAGTACATGGCCCCCGAGCAGATTCGCGGAACCACCGTCACTTCCGCGACCGACCTCTATGCCGTCGGCATCATGGCCTTCCAGATGCTGACCGGCGAACGCCCCTTCAAGGGCGAACAGCTCCAGGTCCTCTTCGCTCACGTCGAGCAACCACCCCCACTCCCCTCCTCACTCGTCCCCGGCATCGCGCCCGAGTTCGACACCCTCGTCCTTCATCTGCTCGCCAAGGACCCGGCCCTGCGCCCCGAGTCCGCCGAGGCCGTGCAACAGGCGCTGAAGCGGATTCCGCCCACCGTCGTCCCTCCGTTCGGCCCCGGAACGACCGCGACCGTTCAACCCATCGGCCGTGAAGGTGGGACGAAATCCACCTGGTCCCAGGTGAAGCTCCCCCACCCCACGACACGACGCGGACGTGTCTGGCTGGCCGCCGGCGCCGCGCTCCTCTCCAGCGTCGCGACGGCAACCTTCCTGCTCTCTCCCTGGGGGCCCGGACGCGCGGGGACAACACCCGTCCCGACCACCGTCAGCCCGGCGGAGGCGCCCCATCAGAATCCTCCGGAGCGCGCGCCCGCTCCTGCTCCGCCGCCGCCCACGCAAGAAGCCTCCGCGCAACCTCTCGCGGTCAACGACCCGGCGCTCCCAACGAAAGGCGCGACTCCAAACCTCCCCGAGCCCGGCTCCGAGGGAAGCACACAGCCCTCCAACTCGGCGGCGCACGAGGCTGCATCCACGCCCGCTGTCTCCGACGCGGACGCCTCCACGGCCACCCCGGCCGTCCACAAGGCCGCGACCGACCCCAAGCAGCAGCCATCGCGACCCACGCCGAGGCACCCAGCGGCCTTCCTGCCACGCGGCGAGAAGGCGCCCCCGGACCCCAAGCTGGTCCAGCGCGTCTACAACCTCGAGGAGCGCTACTTGAAGCAGACCTCGGGCCGCGCCCCTTCGGAGGAGTTCGAGAAGGAGCTCAAGCACCTCCACGCACGCGCACTCAAGGCGACGACCCGGGCCGAGAGCACACAGGTCAGCGCGTCAATCTCCACGCTGACGCAGCACCTGCGCGCGCTCCAGGCCCCCAAGGTCGCCACCGCGCCGCCCTCGTCGGCGGACACGCATCCCGAGCCCACGCCACCGCCTCCTTCCGTGGTGCCCCTGCGCGCGCCGGGCCCTCACGTGCTGGCGATGCTCACGACTCCAGCCCTGACGCCCAGCGATGACCGGCTGGCGCGGCGCTTCGTCCAGTTCAAGGCGATGTACCTGGAGCGCGCGTCCAAGCATGAGTACCCCCGGGTCATCGAGGAGTCGCTCGTCCGCATCCATGACCTCGCGATGAAGGAGACGACCGCCACCGAGCGCATGGACATCCACCGCGCGCTCGATGCCTGGAAGGAAGTCCTGGACCACGCCACGCCGAAGTGAGCGGAGCCGCGCTCAGACGCTCATCGACTGCATCATCTCCGAGGGCTTCATCATCGGCATGTCCGAGGAGAATGCCGGCTCCATGCTGTTCGCGGACTGCGTCCGGCCCATCATCTTCTCCATGTCCGGCTGGCGCTGCCCGTCCTCGAAGGTCGACTGCGACTTCTCGTTGGCCTTGGGCTGCTCCTTGCCAAATGGCCGAGGCTGCCCCGCCCGCTCCGCCGCGTCGTTCGCCTTCTTCTTCGCCTCATCCGCGCGACGCGTGGACTCGGACGCCTTCGCGGAAGCGGACTCGAGCTTCTTCTGCGCGTTGGCCAACTTCACCAGGGCGGTCTGCTCGTCCGCCTGCGCCTCCGCGAGCGCCTTCGCCGAGGCCTCCTGCTGCTTCGGCGTCTGCCCCGGAGCATTCGCCTTCATCTCCGCCTCCACCCGCGTCTTCGAAGCCTCGTCGAGCGCCTTCTCCGCGGCCTCGGCCTGCTTGCGCGCGTTCTTCTCCGCCTCCTTCGCCGCCTTCGCCGCCCGAACCTCCGCCTCCGCCTTCTTGCGTGCATCATCCGCGCGCTGCGCGTCATCCGCCTTCGGGCCCTGCTGGCGCATCGTCGAACGGCCATCCACCTTGGTCAGCGAATTCACGGGTCACTTCCTTCCAAGTGCGATGAGGGACAGACACCCCTTCTTCGCCAGAAGCGCCCACACGGTTACATCGGGAATTACTTTTCCGGGGCCCGACACACATCCGGGCCCCCGTCCCCCACGTCACGGCAGGCTCAGCTTGAGCCCGTAGGGGATGGTCCTGTCCTTCACGCCACCAGGGTCCACCTTTACCTGGTCATCCCGAACCAGCGTGGCCGAGTCCGAGCCGTCGAACGACACCGCGTCATCCACCCCCAGCTTCACCAGCGAGTCGCGAATCTCCGCGAGCGTCTTGCCCGGCTTCGACCCGTCGTCCTGCGCGACGACATACGTGGTGCCCGTGTCCCGGTCGTAACCGACGACGACCTTTCCACTGTTCGCACCCCGCTCGTTCTGGTCCTTGAAGCCCTCGTTGTTCCGCTGCGTCAGGTCGGACGCATACGCCCCCGGGTCTCCCGTGAGCGGCGCCGCCGGGGACGTCCCGGGCTTGTACTGATTCCCGTCGCCATACGGCGTGTTGTTGATGATGAGCGGCACCGCCCCACCAAACGCCACCTTCGAATCCGCCGGCGGATCTCCCTGCCCGAACTTCAGGCCACTCGACGTCCACGCCGCATAGAACCGGTCCGGTGACGACTCACCCCCCAGCACCTTCCCGTTCTCAATCACCTTCCCCACCGGACTGCTCCCGGAGAAAGGGACGTCATAGAAGCTGGTGTTGATGATGGTGTCGCTGCCTGGCTGGCGCCCCTCCTCCTGCGCCAGCTTGGAGAAGGGCTTCGCCGCCTCCGGCCTCGCCCAGCTCCCAAGCACGTTGTCGACGATGCTGCCCCCATGCTCGACAACGGATGGCGTGGCGTTCTTCATCGCCACCACGTGGAGGCCATCGGCCTCGAACTCCACCGGCTGTCTTGGATTCGCGTTGATGCGCTCCGTCACCGCCGCGGACAGCCGCTTCCCGTCCGCCTCCGTCGTCGGAAGCTTCAGCTCCTGCGTCCGCGCCGAGTTCTGGGCCTCGCGCAGCAACACGTCCGACGTGGCCGCCGAGCGGCGCATCGTGATGTCCCCGTTGCCCGGCAACGCGTAGCCGTCCGTCTTCTCGCCGGGTAGCTCCGGATAGGACGCGTCGTCCACCACGTTCACCTGGACACCGCGCGCATCCAGGTCCGCGAGCGCCTTCTGGCCCTCCGGCGTGGCGCTCAACTCCTGCCGCAGTCGGTCAACAGACGACTTGTTCGCCTCGTCCTTCAACCGCTGCGTCGTCGCGGTGTGTTCGGCGCGAAGCTCCTGGCGCAGGCCCCCTGGAACGTCCCTCAAGTCCAGGCCCTTCTTCACGTGCGCGTCGTAGCGGTCCCACGCCTCCTTCTCCGGCGTGCTCACGTCCGCGACCATCATCGACTGGAGTTCGGGAGACAGCTTCGCCTTGTCCAACTCCGTGGCGCGCTCGGGTGAACCGGGCGGCGTGTCGAAGATGCGCTTCGCATCCGTCGCCGACACCGTCCCCGCCTCCGTGTATTGCGGCTGCGCCTTCTTGTACGCGTCCAACGACTCGTACGACTTGTTCGTCGTCGGGTCCAACACCTGCTCGCCCTGGCGCACCACCACGTGCCCCGTCTGGCCCTCCGTCCCCGGCCGCTGGTCCTTCAGGAAGACCATCTCCGAGCGCGCGAGCAGCTCCGGCGACGCCTTGTCCACCCAGTCCGCCGCCGTATCCAGGCAGTTGACCTTGCCGTCCTTCGCGTCCTCCGTGAGCAGCGACGACGCCTCCGAGCTCCCCGGGGGCGCAGGCACATGGCCCAGCAGTTTGTCGCGCAGCACGTTGCGAGAGGCGTCCTCGAAGCTCGACACACTGCTCCGCACTGGATTGGACGTGGCGCCCGAGAGGCGCTGCGCGTCATACGGAGGCGGCAGGCCCTGGACACTGGCCTGCGTGTTCGCCTCACGCATCGCGCCCTGCGCACGCTGGGCGGAGCGCGCGGCATGCTCCTCCGCGGCCCGCTGCGCCTCCTCGGCCCGAGTCGTCCGCTGCGCGGCGAGCTTCTCCGCCCGCTGCGCCTCCACGGCCTCCTTCCTGGAAGCCTTGGCCTCTGTCGGAGTCTGCCCAGGCGCCTCGGCCTGGGACTTCGCCTTCGCCGCCTCCGCTCGCGCCTTCTCCTGCGCGCGACGCGCGGCCTCCGCGGCACGACGCGACTCCTCGGCGGCACGACGCGCGGCCTCCGCCGCCTTCCTCGCCGCCTCCGCGCGACGCCGAGCCTCTTCCGCACGCCGGGCCGCATCCGCCTCGGCGGTCCCCGTCGACGACGTCGTCGGTGAGCCACCTCGAATCGCTGCCGTGCCCCCCATGCGTCACTTCCTTCCGGAAAGTCGAAGCCCGTCTCCTCATTTTCGATTCGGTGATTTCGGGGTTTCCCAGCGCACGCTGAACCCAGCGCGTCTGTTCCCCGCTCGACACCTCCAGGGGTTGCCGCAGGACATTGGTGGGTGTCCGCTCGGGGGTTTCCACGGGGTCGTGACACGCCTCATGAGCAGACGAGCGCAAGCGACCCGGGGGAACCGCGTAGGGTTCGTGTGACGCGGCATTTCACGCGAGTCCCTCCAGGAACCCCTTCCATGAACCCAAGACCTTCGTCCCGCCTCCTCACCGTGGCCCTCTCGGGCCTCACGGCCCTGGGCCTCCTCACCGCCGCGGACACCCGCAAGCCCGCGACGCAGTGGCTGGCCCGGCCCACCGAGGCCGCCCGCATCGCTCGCGTGGAGCAGGGCCTGCCCGCGGTAACCCTCCCTGGCGAGGCGCCACGTCAGCTCTCGCTGCCTCAGTGGATGGAGCTGTATGGCATCCCTGGCGTGAGCATCGCCGTGTTCGACCAGGGCTCGCTCATCTGGGCCAAGGGCTATGGCGTGAAGCAGGTGGGCGGCACCGACGCCGTCACCGTCGACACGCTCTTCCAGGCCGCGTCCATCAGCAAGCCCGTGGCGGCGCTCGCCGCGATGCACCACGCGGAGAAGCGCAAGTGGTCGCTCGACGCGGACATCAACGACACGCTCGTCTCCTGGAAGCTGCCCGACAACGAGTTCACCAAGGAGCAGAAGGTGACGCTGCGCCGGCTGCTCTCGCACAGCGCGGGGACGACGGTGAGCGGCTTCCCCGGCTACTCGGTCACCGGGCCCGTGCCCACGACCCAGCAGGTGCTCGATGGCGAGAAGCCCGCGAACACGTCCGCCGTGCGCGTGGACACCGTGCCCGGCACGCTGACGCGCTACAGCGGCGGAGGCACCACCATCGTCCAGCAGATGCTGGTGGATCAGCTCAAGAAGCCCTTCCCCCAAATCATGAAGGAGACCGTGCTCGCGCCGCTCGGCATGAAGCACAGCACCTACGAGCAGCCGCTGCCCAAGCACCTGGCGTCCATGGCGGCCAGCGGCACCTACTCCGGGGGCAAGAGCGTCGAGGGCCGCTGGCATGTCTACCCGGAGATGGCCCCCGCCGGACTGTGGACGACGCCGTCGGACCTCGCCCGCGTCGCGCTGGAGATGTCCAAGGCGACGAAGGGGCAGTCCCGCCGCGTGGTGTCCCAGGCGATGGCGAAGCAGATGCTCACCCGCCAATCGGAGAGGTTCGGCATCGGCTTCGAGCGTCCTTCGGACCAGGACTGGTTCGGCCATGGCGGCTCGAACGAGGGCTACCGCTGCTTCCTCATGGCCTTCGAGTCGGGCAGCGGCGTGGCCATCATGACCAACTCGGATGCGGGCTCGCGCCTCTTCGAGCCCATCATCGCGAGCGTCATGGCCGAGTACGGCTGGAAGGGCTACACGCTCGCTCCCGACAATGCCTTCACCACGGTGGACCTGCTGACGCGATTGAAGGGCGCCGATGCCGCCATCACCTGGTTCAAGGCCCGCAAGAGCGCCGCCACACCCGAGGACAAGCAACTGTCCCCCGCCGTCCTCAACGACATCGCCTACTCGCTCCTGCGCTCGGGCAAGGTCCCCGACGCCGTGAAGATGTTCGAGGCCAACGTCGAGCTCTACCCGCAGGACTCCAACGCCCACGACAGCCTGGGTGAGGGCTACGCCGAGGCCGGGCGGAAGGACGAGGCCATCTTCCGCTACAAGAAGTCGCTGGAGTTGGACCCCAAGAACAACAACGCCGTGATGATGCTGGAGAAGCTCGGCGCGGCCTCGAAGTAGCGGGTCTCCCCCGGGGGGAGGATTGTTTCCCGCGTGGAAACAGTCCTCTGCCTGGCGCCCCATTTTTCGCGGACGCCCAGGTCTCTACTGTTCCTCTTGTCAGCAACGCACACCGCGGCAGACGCGGTGAAACCAAGAGGGAGTACGCCATGAGCGCCACCGTCCAGAAGACCCAGACCC
>NZ_JABUMQ010000297.1:0-14346 GCF_013336645.1 Myxococcus sp. CA039A
GAGTTGGAGGGGGAAGGTCGGAGTGGGTGGGCTCTTCGCGGCGCTCGCGGCGTTCGCTCCTGGGAGCGCGGAGGCGGACGCGGGCGACCTGGCCCTGGGCCATCACCACAAGGAGAAGCACGACAAGAAGAAGAAGGGGGAGGCGGCTGGCACCGGTGGCTCGGGTGCGGCGGCGATGATGGGGCCTCGCGTGGGCGGGCACGTCGCCGCGGTGATTCCCTTCCTGAGCGTCACCGACGAGGACACCTCCGTCATCTTCGGGGACTTCTTCGACCTGGGTCTGGCGCCGGGCATCACCCTGCACCTGAACGAGCGCTGGGCGCTCGACTTCGAGTTCATCGCCTACAGTCGCTGGCGGTTCGAGGATGGCGGCAGGCCCGCGAGCGTCAGCACCAGCATCGTGCTGGACCCGGGCGTCATCTACGACTTCGGGCAGTTCAAGGGCGGCCTGCGGCTCGCCATGCAGGTGGGCGCGGGCGTGCCGTTCAACATGGGCGTGGTGCCCATCATCATCAAGGGCTTCCCCATCACCGAGCACCTGAAGTGGTTCGTGGAGCTGGACCTGCCCTTCTTCGTCACCGGAGCACCGGGCGACGGGGGCTTCAGCTTCTCGCCGCAAATCCAGACGGGCATCGCCTTCTGACGACACCCGTCCCAACACGCATCCAGAGCCGCTTCACGGTGCTCGATGAAGCGGCGCTGGGTGTGGAATCAGCGCGCCTTGAGGTTCTGGGCGACGAAGTCCCAGTTGACCAGGTGCGTGAGGAAGGTCTCGATGTACTTGGGCCGCTGGTTGCGGAAGTCGATGTAGTACGCGTGCTCCCACACGTCGATGGTGAGCAGCGCCTTCTGGCCGTGCTTCATCGGCAGGTCCGCGTTGCCCGTCTTGGTGATGGCGAGCTTTTCCTTGTCCAGCACCAGCCACGCCCAGCCGGAGCCGAACTGCGTCGCGGCGGCCTGGGAGAACTCCTCCTTGAACTTCTCGAAGGAGCCGAAGTCGCGGGTGATGGCCGCGGCGAGGTCACCCGTCGGCAGGCCTCCACCGCTCGGCTTCATGCAGTGCCAGTAGAACGTGTGGTTCCAGACCTGGGCCGCGTTGTTGAACACGCCGCCATCGCTGGAGAGGATGACCTCCTCCAGGGACTTGCTCTCCTCGGGCTTGCCGGCGAGCAGCTTGTTCAGGTTCGTCACGTACGCCTGGTGGTGCTTGCCGTAGTGGTACTCCAGCGTCTCCTCGCTGATGTGAGGGGCGAGCGCGTCCTTGCGGTACGGAAGTTCAGGCAGCGTGAAGGCCATGAGTCGGGTCCTTTCCAGGGTAAAGGGATGCGGAGAACTATCACCCTCCTACCCGCGAAAGGGGCACGACTCCAATGCATTGGCGGCCCGCCAAAGCACTGGACGCCCGGGATACCGACGGGTCAACACTCCGCGCGGACACCCGGGGCGGCGCTGTTTCAGGTGACCCGGGCACATTACGGAACTGGACACCTTAGACTTCCTCGAAGTCCGCTCCCGTCACCCTGGCGCGCTCCAGGACCAACTTGATGTGCTCCGAGACGATGAGCGCCTCGGACCAACCCCAGGTGCGAAACACCTGGAAGCCTCCGACCTTCATCGGGTCAATCCGCATCCCGATGACGCCGCGGTAGTGGTCAGCCTTGTCCGGTCGCGCGTCCTCTGGTTTCCAGACCTGTATCTCCTTCGAGGCCTTGTCATCGATGCACCGGATGAGCCTCGTGGCCACGAGGACATGGTACTCACCTGAGCCGCCCTTGACGTTCACGGGCAGCAGCTGAACTTCCTGGGGGGCATACTCCGCGAAGAGACTCGACATCCTGAGGTGGACCACGGGAGTCCTGCCGGCGCCCACCATGTTGAAGTCACGCCGACGCCCCTGCTCTCGAACACGAAGCTTCAGGGTGGCAGGGGCATGGACAACGGGCCGGCCCGAGGTGAACTCCGTCGTGTCCTCCAGTTCCTGTCCCTGTCCGTCCATCAGGGCTCCCAGGGACCAATGACCGGCCTGCACGGCTTCGTTGAGCCTGAAGTATCGAGTCGGCATCGTGGACATCCCTACGACCTCATTCGCCTTGAGTCAGAGGCTTCTGGAGCTGCGTCGCCGGAGTCTGGGCTCCTCGGGCGCGACTGTGAAGCGCTCGTGATGACACCGGGGCCCTTCATGCCCTCCAGCGCCTCTATCGTGACATGTGTTTGAGGCCGTCACACGCGCGGCCCCTCACACCGTGGGTGGGCGCACCAGCAGCACGGGCCGCTCGGTGCGAGCGAGGACGGCCTGCGTCACCGAGCCGAGCACCGCGCGCTTCAGCCCCGTGCGCCCATGCGTCCCGAGCACGAGCGCGTCCACGCAGAGCCGCTCCGCCGCCTGGGCCAGCGCCGTCACCACGTCCTTGCTCCCGGTGACGACCTCCACCCGCGCGTGACGTCCCGTGGCCTCGGCCTCGCGAGGCACCAGCGCCTCCAGTCGCCGCCTCTCGGTCTCCACCGACTGTCCCGCCTCCGCGACGTGGAGCAGATGCACCGTGCCACCCGGAGCCACCAGGCCGAAGGCGTGCGCCACCGCGCGGTTGCCCGTCTCCGAGAAGTCGGTGGCCACCAGCACGTCGCGGAACGAGGGCAGCGGCGCGTCCACGCCCGTCGGCACCGCGCGCGAGGACACACACGCCACGGAGATTCGCGCCAGCCGAAGCGCATGATGCGACACGCTCCACATCTTCCCGAGCGCACGCCGGTGATGTGTCCCCACCACCAGCAGGTCCGCGCGCTCCCGCTCGGCCAGCTCCACCAGGTGGTCGGCGATGCGCCCCAGCGAGGGCTCCAGCACGGTGCGCGGCGGCGCGCCTCCCGAGGCCAGCGGCGCCATCAACGCCTCGGTCTCCCTGTCCAGCACCGCGCGCAGCTCCGGCGTCATCTCCGCGAGTTCCAGCGGACGCGACAACCCCAGGCGCCGGTACTCCTCATCCGGCCACACCACGCGCGCGCCCACCACCTCCACCGTGCCCCACGCGCGCAGCCCGCGCACCCACTCCCGCGCGGCCTCGAAGGGAATCGAGCGGTCCACGCCGAGCACCACGCGCAGGGCGCGCCTGCCCTGGACCCACGCCTCCATCACCTCCGCGTCGCGGACCGCCAGCAGCGGCACCTCCAGCGACTGCGCCAGCCGGTCCACCGTCCCGCCGACGCCCAGGAACGGTGCTTCCTGCGTCGGGGGCGCCGTCACCACCAGCGTGGCCGCGCGCTGGCGAGCCACCTCCGCCACCTCCGCCGACGCCTCGCCGGTGCGCAGCTCCTGCTCCACCCGGGCGCCTGACTTCGTCAGTCGGCGGACCTCATCTCCCAGCGCGGCCTCGGCCGCCTGGAGCAGCGCCTTGCCGAAGGCGCGCGCGGAGTTGGGATTGAGCACGTGCACCAGGTACAGCGGCACGTCCGCCTTCCGAGCCAGCTCGGCGGCGAGGTCACTGGCGCGGCGCGCGGCGTCGGAGAAGTTGGTGGCGCAGACGATGGACATGCGTGGTTCCTCCCCGAGTCGGACACGGCTCGGCGGCTCCCTCGGGAGCCCTGTCGGACGGGCGTCATGCCCATCCGCCCTGCTCATGCGCTCCGCCTTCATCCTCAGGCGGGCCGCACCTGCTCGACGCGCACCTCGTGCACCAGGGGCTCGCCATGCTCGAAGGCCCGGACGCTCGAAAGCGTGGTGCGGGCGATGCTGACCAGCGCCTCCCGCGTGAGGAAGGCCTGGTGCGACGTCACGAGGACATTGGGAAAGGTGAGCAGGCGCGCCAGCACGTCGTCCTGGAGCACCTGGCCGGAGAGGTCCTGGAAGAAGATGCCTTCTTCCTCCTCGTACACGTCCAGGCCCGCCGCGCCGATGTGGCCGGACTTGAGCGCGTCGATGAGCGCGCGGCTGTCGATGAGCGCGCCCCGGCCCGTGTTGACGAGCACCACGCCGCGCTTCATCCGCGTCAGCGCCTTCGCGTCGACCATGTGCCGCGTGCCCGGCGTGAGCGGCACGTGGAGCGAGATGACATCGGAGGCCGAGTACAGCTCCTCCAGCGACACGTAGCGCGCGCCCACGTCCCGGGCGAACTCCTCATCGGGCGCGGCGTCGAAGCAGACGATGTCGCAGCCGAAGCCCCGGAAGATGCGCGCGGCCACGCGGCCGATACGGCCCGTGCCCACCACGCCCACCGTCTTGCCCGCGAGGTCGAAGCCCACCAGCCCATCCAGCGAGAAGTTCCAGTCGCGCACGCGCGCGAAGGCCCGGGGGATGTGGCGGTTGAGGGAGAGCACCAGCGTCACGGCATGTTCGGCCACCGCGTGCGGCGAGTACTCCGGCACGCGAGTCACCCGCACGTCCAGCCGCCGCGCGGCTTCCAGGTCGATGTGGTTGTAGCCCGCGGAGCGCGTGGCCACGAGGCGCACGCCGCCCGCTCGCAGCACCTCCAGCGTGGGCGCATCCAGGCGGTCGTTGACGAACGAGCACACCGCATGGAAGCCCTCCGCCAGGCGCGCCGTCTGGAGCGTCAGCCGAGGCTCCAGGAACGTCAGCGAATGGCCGAACTCCGCGTTGGCGTCCTCCAACGCGCTCCGGTCATAGCGATGGGTGTCGAAGACGGCCAGCCGCATGCCTGCTCTCCCGCCGACAGGCCGTGTGCCCGCCGCGTCCGGTCGGTTGCCATTGCAACGCGCACACCACGCACGCCCTCGGGTGAGCGAGGCGGAGGGACCGCGCAAAAGCTGCACACGTCCTGGGGTGAGCGCAAAAGCCACGGATGCCCCAGGAGCTGGCGACCAGGCGGGTGCGCCGTTAGAAGCACGTCGCGCGAGCCGCGTCCGGAGCCGACACGGCCTACCTTTTCGAACGAGAGGCTCCGAGGAGGCGTCATGTTCCGATGTGCAGCCTGTGGTGCGTTCAATCGCGTACGAGAGCCCCGTCCTTCCGGGGCACCGGAGTGTGGTCGCTGCCACAAGGCGCTGGACCTGTCGGGCGCGCCGCAGGAGGTGGATGGTGAGGGCCTGGACCGCGCCGTGCTCGGCTCTCCCGTGCCCATCCTCCTGGACCTGTGGGCGCCGTGGTGCGCGCCCTGTCGCGTGGCGGGCCCCATCCTGGATGAGGTGGGCCGCGCGAAGGCGGGACAGCTGCTGGTGCTCAAGCTGAACACGGAGCAGCACCCGCGTCCCGCGAGCGCCCTCGGCGTGCAAGGCATCCCGACCTTCATCGTCTTCTCCGGTGGGCGCGAGGTGGCGCGGCGCAGTGGCGTGTTGCCCAGGCCGGAGATGGAGCAGTGGGTATCGAGCGCCACGGCGGGCCCGCCGGGCACGGGGGCCACGGCCTGAGTCCCGCGCACAGCGCGCTCGCGGAAGGAGGAGACCAGCCATGGAGCCCGAGGCCGCGCTGCTGACGGACCTCTACCAGCTCACGATGACGGAGGCGTATCTCGCCGAGGGCCAGTGGGACGAGGCGGTCTTCAGCCTCTTCGTGCGTGGGCTTCCGGCGAGGCGCAACTACCTGCTGGCGGCGGGCCTGGAGGACGTGCTCGACACGCTGGAGCACCTGCGCTTCCGCGCGGAGGACCTGGAGTGGTTGGCGTCACAGGGGCGCTTCTCGGACCGGCTGCTCGGGTGGCTGGAGCGCTTCCGTTTCAGTGGCGATGTGGACGCGATGCCTGAAGGCACTCCGGTCTTCGGCCAGGAGCCGTTGCTGGAAGTGCGCGCGCCGCTGCCGGAGGCCCAGTTGGTGGAGACGTACCTGCTCAACCAGGTGCACCTCCAGACGCTCGCGGCCTCCAAGGCGTCGCGCGTGGTGACGGCGGCGGCGGGACGCCCGGTGATGGAGTTCGGGCTGCGGCGCATCCACGGAACGGATGCGGGGATGAAGGTCGCTCGCGCGACGTACCTGGCGGGTGTGGACTCCACGTCCAACGTGCTCGCGGGAAGGCGGTATGGGATTCCGCTGTCGGGCACGATGGCGCAC
This sequence comes from Myxococcus sp. CA039A, assembly GCF_013336645.1. NCBI lineage: Bacteria > Pseudomonadati > Myxococcota > Myxococcia > Myxococcales > Myxococcaceae > Myxococcus > Myxococcus sp. CA039A. Next base: position 5,993 of record NZ_JABUMQ010000297.1, read on the forward strand.
AGCTACGTGCAATCGCATGAGGACGAGCTGGAGGCCTTCCGAGCCTTCACCCGCGTCTATCCCGACGCGACCCTGTTGGTGGACACCTACGACACGCTGCGCGGCGTGCAGCACGCGATTCGACTGGCGAGGGAGCTGGGCGAGGACTTCCGCGTGCGGGCGTTGCGCCTGGACTCGGGCGACCTGCTGGCGTTGTCGCTGGCGGCGCGCGAGCTGTTGGATGAAGCGGGTCTGGAGCGCGTGCGGCTGATTGGAAGTGGTGGGCTGGATGAGGACGCGGTGGCGGGCCTGCTCGCGCGGGGTGCGCCACTGGATGGGTTCGGCGTGGGCACGGCGATGGGGGTGTCCGCGGACGCGCCCTCACTGGACATGGCCTACAAGCTGGTGGAGTACGCGGGCAAGGGCCGCGTGAAGCTGTCCGCGGGCAAGGTGCTGCTGCCTGGGGCGAAGCAGGTGTATCGCCAGGAGGAGGACGGCGTGGCGAGAAGGGACCTGCTCGTGCGGCGCGGAGACGTCGCGCGTGGACATCCCCTGCTGCGTCCGGTGATGCGAGCGGGGCAGCGCCTGCCCGGAGCCACACCATCGCTGGAGGAGGTCCGCCAGCACGCGCGGCGGGAGCTGGCCCGACTCCCCGCCGAGGTACGCGCCCTGGAGCCCGCGAGACCGCCCTACTCCGTCGTCATCGGCGACGGGCTCGCGAGGGCGCGGGCTCACGAAGTCGAGGTCTGGGCGGCCGAGCCCTGAGCGGCGCTCTTGCGCGACAGGAGGCCGTCCACCGCGAACGCACCATTGCCCAGCAGGGCCTGGGCGATGAGCGACAGGATGAGGAACGCGACGTACTCCCAGCCTCCGCCCTCGTTGGTGAACATCCAACCCAGGGAGAGGTGAGACTTGAGCGCGCCGAGCATCACCGGGAGCAGCGCGAGCGCCACCCATCGGACGCGAAACCCCGCGAGCAACGCGAGGCCGCCGAGCAGCTCCGCCGCGAACACGGGCCCGGCCGTCCAGCCAGGGAAGCCATGGGCCTCGAAGAAGCGGGCGGTGCCGTCGAGCGTGAAGATGAACGCCTTGGCTCCCGCGTGCGCGAGGAAGACGGCGCCCAGTGCCACGCGGAGCACGGTGGCGGCCAGTTCGGAAGAGGAAGGAAGCGAATCGCTGCGACGCATGAAGGCGGCTCCTGGAGTGGTGGAGGTACGCCGCATGAAATGCGCGCCTCGCGGGCGCGGCGGAAGGTCAGCCTCGCGAACGAATTGTTCTGGTGGCAGGACAATCTGCGCGGGGGGAGTTCAGCTTCAACGAGCGGAGCGGAACCAGGAGGCGGCGCGTCGAGGTCCAAGCGCGGGGCGCGCTCAATCCCTGCGGGCGGAGCGGAACTCGGAGGCCAGCGCGTCGAGGTTCGCGCGCGGTTCGACTTCAGTCCCAGCGGGAGGAGCGAAACTCGGAGGCCAGCGCGTCGATATCCGCGCCGGGGTCGACTTCAGTCCCAGCGGGAGGAGCAGAACTCGGAAGTCAGCGCGTCGACATCCGCGCGAGGGGTCGACTTCAGTCCCAGCGGGAGGAGCAGAACTCGGAAGTCAGCGCGTCGATATCCGCGCGGGTTCGACTTCAGTCCCAATGAGAGGAGCGGAACTCGGAGGCCAGCGCGTCGAGGTCCACGCGCGGGTCGCGCTCACTCCCTGCGGGCGAAGCGGAACTCGGAGGCCAGCGCGTCGAGGTTCGCGCGCGGGTTCGACTTCAGTCCCAATGAGAGGAGCGGAACTCGGAGGCCAGCGCGTCGAGGTCCACGCGCTGGTCGAGTTCAGTCCCAACGAGAGGAGCGGAACTCGGAGGCCAGCGCGTCAAGGTCCACACCCAGGTCAAGCTCACTCCCAGCGAGCGGAGCGGAACTCGGAGGCCAACACGTCAAGCAGGGCTCTGACGAGCGGTGGAGGGGAGCGGCCCGCCGCGTGGACGGCGTGGATGCCGACGGGCCTGGGAGCGAAGCGGTCCAGGACGGTGACGAGCCGGCCGGAGCGCAGGTCCTCGTCCACCATGAAGCGAGGCAGCACGGCGAGACCGATACCGTGAGCCACGGCCTCGCGCAGCAGCGTCCCGTTGGCGGCGGACAGCGGGCCCGACACGGGGACGGGCACGGGGATGCGTCCCTTGGGGCCGTAGAAGCGCCACTCGTCCTCGGCGCGCAGGTGCAGGTAGCGCAGACAGTCGTGGCGCAGCAGGTCCTCGGGATGCTCGGGGGTGCCCCGGCGCTTCAGGTAGGCAGGTGAAGCGCAGACGCACAGCGCGGTGGTGGCGAGCTTCCGCGCCACGAGACTGGAGTCGCGCAAGCGCGTGATTCGCAGGGCGACATCCACCCGGTCCTCGACGAGGTCGACGAGCCTGTCGCTCAGCATGACCTCCACCGACGTGCCCGGATGCGCGGCGAGGAAACGGGCCAGCGGGCCGGCGAGGTACATCTGCGCGAAGCTGATGGGCGCGTTGATGCGCAGCGTGCCTCGGCCCACGTCCGAGGCCCCGCGCGTGGCGGCGCTCGCCTCCTGAAGCAGTTTCGAGCAATGGGCGTACACACCCAGGCCCGCGTCGGTGACGGAGAGCTTGCGGGTGGTGCGGATGAGCAACCGCTGCCCCACCCGGGACTCCAGCCGTGAGACGCGCGCGCTCACCACGGACTTCGACACACCGAGCACGGCCGCTGCCCGGGTGAACGAGCGGTGCTCCACCACGCGCGCGAAGCACGCGAGGCCCAGCAGGTCATCAAACAGAGGCTCCGTCACCCGCCGCAGGCTGCCATGGGGGCCCGTGTAGGACCAGCGGGGAGAGAAGGAGCACGCAGTCCCAGGACTGGGACCAGAGACTGTATTTCCAGTGCAATCCGGTGGCTGTTAAGTCGCGTCGTCACGCGATGTTGACGAGGAAGGTCGGGCGGAGCGTCGGCCCCTCTCGTCACAATGCGGACCTCACCCCATCACCACGAGGAACGGATGACACGAGTAACCACAGCGAAGACGTGGCTCAGCCTGGGATTGTGTGGAGCACTGGCGACGGTGGCCGGAGCCTCCACGGCGTTCGCGGAAGCGCCGCGCGCCGAGACGCGCACGGCGTTGCTTTCACCCTGGTCTCAAGCGGCGTCGATGAGTCAGATTCGCGCGTTTCACACGGCGACGCGACTGCCGTCGGGCAAGGTGCTCGTCACGGGCGGCAATGGCTGGGGCACGGTGACGGCGTCGACCGAGACGTATGACACGGCCACCAACACGTGGAGCGCGGCGGCTGCGATGAGCCAGACGCGAGCACACCACACGGCCACGTTGCTGGCATCGGGCCAGGTGCTCGTCGTCGGTGGACTGGGCGCGGGAACGTTGGCGAGCGCGGAGCTCTACAACCCCACCACGAACACGTGGAGCGCCACGGGCAGCCTGGGCACGGCGCGCAGGGCCCATCAGGCGGTGCTGCTGGCATCGGGCAAGGTGCTGGTGTTCGGCGGCTTCGGGCCGGCGGCGCTGAAGAGCGCGGAGCTGTACGACCCGGCGACGGGGACGTGGACGGCGACGGGCTCCACGTCGGTCGTCGCGGGGAAGGTCAGCGCCACGCTGCTGCCTTCGGGCGACGTGCTGGTCATCAATGACGACGGCGTCACTGGCGCGGCGGAGGTGTACGACGTGAGCGCGGGGGCGTGGAGCCGGGCGTCGGACCCGCCGGCGTTCTATGGGCACGCAGCGCTCCTGTTGAATCAGGGCGCGGTGCTGGCCACGGGGCAGGAGACGGGGCAGTACGCGAGCGGCGCGTGGCTGTTCTGGCCGGAGGACAACGAGTGGGAGTACGTCTCGTACGCCACCGAGGAGCGGCGGCGGAACCACTCGATGACGCTGCTTCCGTCGGGCAAGGTGCTCGTCGCGCGCGGCACGCGCAACCAGATTGGCGGCACCACGGAGATGTTCAACCCGGCCACGTGGCAGCTGTCCGTCGTGGGCAATGACACGCCCACGCAGGGACATACGGCCACGCTGCTGACCAACGGCAAGGTGCTCGTCGTGGGAGGCTCCAGCCAGGAGGAGCCGGAGCTGTACTCGTCCGGCGAGCTGTTCACCGAGTAGCGCACGGTCCATGCCTTCAGGCCCGCCTGTCTCCCAAGCCGAGACAGGCGGAGCCTGGGACTGTTCACCGAATCGCGCGCGACTCATGCTTCCCGGCCCGCCTGTCTCCCAAGCCGAGACAGGCGGAGCCTGGGACTGTTCACCGAATCGCGCGCGACTCACGCTTCCCGGCCCGCCCACCTCCCAAGTCGAGACAGGCGGAGCCTGGGACTGTTCACCGAATCGCGCGCGACTCATGCTTCCCGGCTCGTCTGCCTCCCGAGTCGAGGCAGGCGGAGCCTGGGGCTGTTCACCGAATCGCGCGCGACTCATGCTTCCCAACCCGTCCCCCTCCCGAGTCGAGGCAGGCGGCGCCAGGGGGGCTGTGCTACGCAGGGCGGGCGATGGCGACCAACGTCCCCACTCTTCTCATCGAGGGCTACTCCGCCGACGAGCTGCTGCGGATGCCTGCGGAGGAGCTCGAGGCCTTCGCGTTCACCGGCGAAGCGTTGATCCTCCGGGTGGGCAGCGGCGAGTTGCTGGGCCGCTTCCGGCGCCTTCCGGACCGACTCGAGGTGGAGCTCGCCCAGGTCGACCGTGGTGGCGAGGGGATTCTGCTCGCCCTGTGGCGACTGGCGCGTCAGCTGGCGAGCGCGCGCGGGTTGACCCAGGTCGAGTGGATTGTCCACGCGGTGCATTGCGCCAGGCCCAACCTCAAGCTGCGCCGCGTGCTCGAACGTCGTGGCTTCGTGGTGCGTGAGCTGCCTGGACGCGGCTCGGCCTACCACTTCATCGACACGGTGTAGGCCCCGGCATCCACTGTGTTCGCCGGGCCCACCGGTCCGCGTCACGGGCCGACCGTCCTGTCTCGCGGACAAGGCGTGTAACGGGCGACGTGTGTGTCCCTGGCTCGCGGCGTGGGTGACAGAGGGGAAGACACGTCGACCGTGTCCCCTCGTGATTGGCCAGCGAATTGAAACCGGAGCCTCCGGGGCTCGCGTCGACCGTGAGCCCGCATTCGCTCACGAGTGGACAGAAGCACCCTTCCGGACACGTGGACCACGCGACCTCAAGTCCTGACTACTTCACAAGTCACCCTCACTTCAAACAACCTATAAGGGCACAACCGTGTCCTGGCGACCCGTGTGGACGCATCCAGGTCCGCACTCGATGTCAGAGCGCAACGCCAGGATTTGGGTGCTTGGCTGGGGGGAGGCATCAATGATGTTGGTGGATGTCTGGGAAGAGCACCTCGATGAGGCCTCTTTCCGGTGGGAGCAATGGGAGCAGGCCCTCGTGGCTCCTGATGCGACGCTATTGGCGACAGCGGAGCGGGAGGAACGCCTGCTGGGTCATCTGGAGGGACTGGCGGAGCAGGAAGCACTCGAGGCCGTGGTGCGGCCGGCGTTCGACTCGGAGGAAGCGGCTCGCGTCTCCGTCGCCACCCATGTGCTGCTGAGTCAGGGCGCCGTGGACGAAGTGTTGTCGCGACTGCGTGGGTCGGAGGTCGAGCTCCGTGCCGCCATGTGCCGCGCCCTGGAAGTCAGCGAGGTCGCGGGGGTGAGCACGGCGCTCGAGTCACTGTTGAAGCTGGGCGATGTGGACCTTCAGGCTCGCGTGTTGGAGGCGCTGGCCGGCAGACAAGGCACGTCGCCCGACGTGCTCGCGCGGTACTTCCCGCATGACGAACCGAGGGCGCGAATCGCCGCACTCCAGGGAGCAAGGCCACTGCCCGAGGAGCTTGCGCGGCGGATGTTGCCCGCACTGCTCGCCTCCGCGCATCCCGACATCCGGCTGGCGGCCGTGGAGGCAGGGCTGACCGCGGGGCTGCGTCTGGCGTGGGAGGCGTGTGGAAGAGAGGCACGGGCGCTCACACCGGAAGCCATGGTGCTGCTCGCGATAGGGGGCGGTGAAGAGGACACGGACTTTCTGGTGGGACTGGCGAAGGACGACGAGCTACGTCCCGAAGTCGTGTGGGCGCTGGGGTTCAGCGGGCGGCTCGCGGCGATGGACTTCTGTGCGGAGTTGCTCAACGTGCGCGGAGTGGCCCGGCTCGCGGGAGAGGCGTTCTCGGCCATGACGGGACTCCAGTTGGAGGGGCCGTACGCACTGCTCGAGGAAGAGGAATCCGACGAGTCCGAGGACCCCGAAGCGGATCTCACGGTGCGCCCCGAGGATGATTTGCCGTGGCCGAACGTGTCGGCGGTCCGGGGTTGGTGGGCGGAGTCACGCAGTCGCTTCGTGGAGGGACAGCGCTATCTGCTGGGGCAGCCCTTCAGCGGGGTGGTGCTGATGGAGGCCCTGGAGTCGAGCTCGATGCGACGTCGGCACGTGCTGGCACGCGAGCTGGCCATCCGCACGCGCGGGCAGCACGTCATTCCCACCCGAGCCTTCACCCATCGCCAGCGCGAAGCCCTCGCGCGGGCCCGAGGGGCGAGACTGGTGCTGGGAAGCGGGCCCCTTGTTTCCACGCTTCGCTGAGCGCGCCGAGGACTCACACCATGCCCGCGCTCGAGAACCTCACTCCGTTCGCAGCCACTGATTTCCTGACGCAGACAAAGGAAGGAGAGGACGGCCTCATCCTCATCGTGGCTGGCAGCTTCACCCTCCCCGCGCCTGGACGAGCCTCGGTGGCTCCGTTGGCGTTGAGCGATATCCAATCCGCGCCACCGAGGATGGACGCGTACTGGGGACCACCGGAGACATCGAGCCTCCGTCATGAAGCACCGTCGTCCTATGCGCGGCGTGCGACGGACGTGTTGTTGGACGGGCGAGCGTGGGCACCACGCGGCCGCAAGGTGACGGGGACTCAAGTGCGAGTACGCGTGGGGCCCGTGGAGAAGCGGGCACAGGTCTGGGGCACGCGCGTCTGGTATCGGGGGTTGGTCGGGCTGAGCGCCTCGGCCCCGCTGCCGTTCGAGTCCCTGCCGCTGCGGTACGAGTACAGCTTCGGAGGCACACGAGCGTCTGGGTACGAGCCGCGCAATCCGGTGGGACGCGGGTTCTACACGAGCGCGAAAGAGGCGCTGGAGCAGCCGTTGCCATCCATCGAGACGCCGGAGGCACCGGTGCGCGGGTGGTCGGACAGACCGCCTCCATGTGGCTTTGGACCGGTGGCTCGGCACTGGCAGCCACGAGTGGGTTGGGCAGGGACCTACGACTCTTCATGGGTGGAGAAGCGAGCGCCCCTGTGGCCCGCGGACTTCGACGAGCGCTTCTTCCAGGTGGCGCCCGAGACGATGCGCGCCTCATCTCACTTGCGAGGAGGTGAACCCGTGGTGCTGGAAGGAGTGTCGCCGGACGGACCGCTGGCGTTCCATCTGCCCGAGTACAGGTTGATGGCGCGCTGCATGTTCGCGGGGCAACGGGAGAAGCGCCGCATGACATTGGACGAGGTGCGGTTGGAACCCGAGGAGCGCCGGGTGGTGCTCACCTGGCGGGCGACGTTTCCGGCGCATCGGAGGTTGGCGACACATGAGGTGAGCACGGTGCGCCTGCTGGAGTCGTGGGAGGACGTGTCATGAGCGGAGCGAGGGTGGTGGGGCTGGGGTTGTGTACGCCCATCGGGACGACGACACACCTGACGCTCGCGTCACTGCGAGCGGGCCTCGTGCGCTTCGCGGAGACGCAAGTCGAGGACGACCTGGGTGAACCGGTGAGGGCGTCTCGGCTGAGTCTCCTGGACGCGGCGATGACACGGACAGAGCGCATGTCCGCGTTGGCGCGACAGGCCCTGGTCGGGGTGCGGCCCGTGCTGGAGCGATTGCCACCGAGAGGACGTGTGCCTGTGTATCTCGGGCTCCCGGAGCCTGGGTTGGGGGCGGAGGTAAAGCGGGAGGCACTGGTGTCCGCGTTGCTGGCGGAAGCTGATGGGCGACTGGAGTTGGTGAAAGTTCACGAAGGAGGAAGAGCGGCCTTCTTCGAGGCGCTGGCCACGGCCACGAGAGACCTGCAGTCCGGTCGAGCCGGGGCAGTCGCCCTGGTGGGGGCGGTGGACTCGTTGGGGGATGCGGTATCTCTGGAGGGGCTCTCGAAGGCACGGCTCCATCTGGGGCGGCAGAACCCGGACGGACGGATTCCTGGCGAGGCCGCGGGCTTTGTCGTGCTCGCGCGACCAGGGGCGGCGAAGTCACTCGGGTTGGAAGAGACAGGAGTCGTGCTGGGGACCGCGCTGGGGGTCGAGCCTCGGCCCTTTGCGCGGACGGCGCCCAGTCTGGCGGAAGGGCTGACGGAGGTGCTCCAGAGCGTGCGGGGCGACGGGGTGATGGGTGGGCGGCGTGTGGA